>JAHEXZ010000037.1:0-17113 GCA_023251835.1 Bacteroidota bacterium
GTTTTTCAACACTAGATCCTGAGTCTAGCCTGTCTGCCAATTTCAGCACGAGGGCATTGTGAACTATCTTCTCATATCTTTCCTTTTGTTTTTAAGAGCATCAGCAGGTTCTGGCACCCAATGATGGCGACCACCGGCTAATTCATCATTAAATGTAACAGGAATGCTATCCGCTTGTGTTCTTTCAGCCCAGGTAAGATGTTGGGTACCGTCATCCCGTTTTTGCATGGTGATACAACCTTCAACAGGACAAACCAGTGAGCACAGATTACAACCCACGCAATTTTCTTCAATAACATTTGGTATGCGGCTATCTTCTACCATAGCAATAGCCTGATGTGCACCATCATCACAGGCAATATAGCAAAGATCACAACCGATACACTTATCAGGGTTGATATTAGCTACTACTTTATGTTTGAGATTGAGATGTTTCCATTCCACTACATTTGGTAATGCTTTACCGGAAAAATCATAAATAGTGTTATACCCTTTATCTTTCATGAATTGTAACAGACCTGCCTCCATTTCACGTACAATTCCAAATCCATAGTGCATCACGGCTGTACATACCTGTACTGATGTTGCACCCAATAAAATAAATTCCACTACATCTTTCCATGTTTCAATTCCCCCGATTCCGCTGATAGGTACTTTATTTATTTCTTTATGTATAGCAAGTTCACGGAGCATCTGAAGGGCAATAGGCTTTACAGCCGGCCCGCAATATCCGCCATTGCTTCCTTTCCCGTCAACAATAGGATATGGAGCGTATGTATCTAAGTCAATACCTACAATACTTTTAATGGTATTAATCAATGATATGGCATTTGTACCACCCTTTACAGCAGCTACGCCTGGGTCAGTAATATGGGAAATGTTTGGTGATAATTTCGTGATTACCGGAATTTTTGCAGCTTCCATCACCCATTCAACAATGGTTTTAAGCACTTCTGGTTCTTGTCCAACGGCTGAACCCATTCCTCTTTCACACATTCCGTGAGGACAGCCAAAGTTCAGTTCAATCCCATCTGCCCCTGCATTTTGTACATCTTTTATCAACGAATGCCATTGTTCTTTTGTTTCAACCATCAAAGACGCAATTACTGCATGGTTGGGGAAATATTTTTTTACCTCTTCAATTTCTCTCAGGTTATCAGCAAGCGGGCGATCGGTAATCAGCTCAATATTATTGAAGCCTGCCATACGGGTATTGCGGTAATTAACAGAACCATAACGGCTGGAAACATTAATCACTGGTATTCCTAACGTTTTCCATACGGCTCCTCCCCATCCTGCATCAAAAGCTTTCATAACCTGGTAACCAGAGTTTGTTGGAGGGGCAGAAGCAAGCCAGAAAGGGTTCGGTGATTTTATTCCTGCGAAGTTTATTGATAAGTCCATTTTATAGTTTAGGTTTGAAGTTTAAACTTTATTTGTTTAACCATTTATGTATTCCTTTTGCAGCCATCTTTCCTTCGTAAGCGCCATTTACCACTTCAGCTCCGCCATTTACGGTATCACCGCCTGCAAAGTATTTTGGATTACCGGTTTGGTAGTTTTCTGTATTTACAATTATCCGGTTGCTTTTATCCAATTGAAGTCCATTAATTTGTTTCAGCAATGTTCCCATTTTGGCCTGGCCTGTTGCTTTTATAACAAGGTCACATTCAATTGTAAACTCGCTGCCGGCAATATTTTCAAGTTTACCATTAAGTTCCTGTGTTTTAATAAATTTAACTCCTTTAGAAGTTATTTCAACAGGAGAAGTATTAAAAAGTCCTTTAACACCTGCATGCATAGCAAGTTCATACTCAAATTTATAGGCACCCATTGCTTTTTTATCCCGTCTGTAGGCAAGTGTAACTTCGTCTGCACCCATTCGTGCACTTTCAGAAGCCGCATCCATAGCCGTATTGCCACCACCTATCACAACTACTTTTGAGGGAACTTTTACATTGTGATGTTTCATGCGTAACTCTTCAATAAATTCAACCGCACCAATCACATTAATACCTGCCTCACCGGGAATACCAAGAGAGGCTGTAGGTCCAAGCCCAACACCTAAAAAAATTGCATCGTATTTTGATTCTATTTCTTTCAACTGCTCAGGTGTGTTGATTGCTTTGTTATAGAATACATTATAACTCAATTGTTTTCGTAAATACTCTTCTTCCTGCAAAGCCTCATCATTATTGATTTTATAAGGCGCTACACCATATACTGTTAAACCGGTCGGTTTAGCTTTTGCTTCAAAAATATCTACTGTATAACCTAGTATACGCAATTCACAAGCTGTCGAAAGTCCTGCAGGGCCGGCACCAATAATGGCAACTTTTTTACCATTGTTCTTACCGGGAGCAAATAATTTTTTATTCTCTTTAATAGATGCGAGTGTTGCATAGTTTTGTAAACGCCCTATTTCAATTGGTTTTATGTGTTGGTTATTATAAACGCAAGCTCCTTCACACAATACCCCGGTTGGACAAACTTTCGCACAGGCATTTCCCATCCAGTTAGCATCATAAATGGTTTTTGCAGCACCTTCCATATTCTTGGTATGGATTTGTTTAATGAATAATGGAATATCAATGTGTGTAGGACAAGCATTCATGCAAGGTGCATCATAACAAAACAAACAGCGGGAGCTTTCGTAATAGGCTTCTGTACTGTTCATCAATGGTTTTTTCTGAGCGAAATTCTCTTCGAATTCCAATTCCGAAGCAGGTCTTTTGTATTCTGCCATTTTTTTTAGTTAATGGTTTATTGGTTTATTAAGTTTATTGGGTTATTTTACTTCTACAACTGTGTAAGTACTCCATAGGTTTCCGGTCTGCGGTCGCGGAAGAATTGCCATGTGTTTCTTACTTCGTCAATCATATCCAAATCAAACTCTGCAATTAATAATTCATCCTTATCTTCTGAAGCACATGCAATAATTTGTCCGCGAGGATTAACAAAATAGGAGTTGCCATAGAATTTGCCCAAGTTCCATGGCTTTTCTTCTCCAACACGATTGATACAACCCCAGAAATTGCCATTAGCAGCGGCATGTGCAGGCTGTTCTAATTTCCACAAGTATTGTGATAAGCCGGCAACGGTTGCTGAAGGGTTGTAAACAATTTCTGCTCCATTAAGTCCTAAAGCTCTTGCTCCGTCAGGGAAATGGCGGTCGTAACAGATATACACTCCTATTTTTGCATACTTGGTTTGAAATACCGGATAGCCTAAATTTCCCGGCTTAAAGAAAAATTTTTCCCAGAAACCTGAAGTGTGAGGGATATGATTTTTGCGGTATTTACCTAAATATGTTCCATCCGCATCAATCACTGCTGCCGTGTTATATAATACACCTGATTGTTCTTTTTCATAAAGAGGAACAATAATTACCATGTTGTATTTTTTTGCATAGGTAGCCATCAAATCTGTTGTAGGTCCTGGAACCGATTCAGCAGATGCATACCATTTTTTATCTTGTCCGGGGCAGAAATAGGGGGTATTGAAAATTTCCTGGAGACAAAGAATCTGAACTCCTTTTTTACCCGCTTCTTCAATATATGGGATGTGTTTTTGCACCATTGCATCACATATTTCCTGTATAGTTCCTTCTCCTTCTGTTTTTGGAAGGCTCATTTGGATTAATCCTGATTTAATGATTCTTGGCATGTTTTATTTAGTTAATAGTTATTGGTTATTAGGTTATTTGTTTGTTGGTTCATTAGTTCATTGGTTCATTAGTTCATTAGTGTATGTCTTCTATGCACTTTAGATTATACCTGTTATTTTATTTCTCGGTATAAATTTACCATTTCCTTTTGTTAATAAACACTGTCCGTTTTCAATTGCAACTTGTCCGCGTAACAGCACGGTTTCACATTTACCTGTTACTTCCCATCCCTCATAAGCTGAATAATCTACACGCATGTGATGAGTTTTTACTGAGATAGTATGTTTTTTATTAGGGTCGAATATTACAATATCGGCATCTGCACCAATGGATAATGTTCCTTTACGTGGGTACATACCAAATATTTTGGCAGCATTGGTAGATGTAACTTCAACAAATTTTGAAAGTGATATTTTTCCTTTGGCAACACCTTCTGAATACATAAATTCCATACGGTGTTCAATGGCTGGATGTCCGTTAGGGATTTTTGAAAAATCATGTTCTCCCATTTTCTTTTGCTCCCACATAAACGGGCAATGGTCTGTACCTACTACTTGCACTAATCCCTGGTTGATACCACTCCATAATGCTGTTTGATCTTTCTTTTCACGCAAAGGAGGACTCATCACCCATTTGGCACTTTCAAAACCTTTATCGTACAGTGAAGCATCTATCATTAAATATTGTGAGCAGGTTTCAACAAACACTTTTTGGTTGCGTGTAGCAGCTCTGCGCACAGCATTTAAAGCGCCTTCGCAAGTCATATGGACAATATAACCGGGACAGCCTGTATAATGCAACATATCTGTAAAACGTTCTGATGCTTCAGCTTCTGTAATTTCGGGCTGAGATAAATAATGATATAAAGGTGATAGTTTTCCCTCTTTTTTATGCATTGAGATTAATGAATCAATCATATCTCCATTGGTAGCATGAACAGTAATTAATCCGCCATGGTTCTTTAAAACACGCATCAGTTGCACCATTTGTCCATCATCAATCATTAATGCCCCCTTATATGCCATAAAGGTTTTAAAAGAAGTGATGCCCTCTTTCTCTATCATTTCTATTACTTCTTTAGCTGTATTATCATTAAAGTCGGTAACAGCCATGTGGTAAGAGTAATCACCAATGGCTTTTTCGGAACGTTTTTGCCAGGCGCGTAATGCATTATATAAAGTATCTCCTTGTGTTTGCAGAATAAAATCAATAACCATGGTGGTGCCTCCATGTAATGCTGCACGTGTACCTGTTTCATAATCATCGCTGGAAGACGTTCCCATGAATGGCATATCCAAATGCACATGTGGGTCTATACCTCCCGGAAAAACAAGCTTACCCGAAGCCTCAATCACTTTTTTAGCATCGTATTTTAAATCTTTACCAATAGCCACAATTTTTTCACCTTCGATATAAATATCTGCATTAAAATCTTCAGCAGCAGTAACAAGGTGTCCGTTTTTTATTAGGATTGACATGTTTAATGTTTAATATTTAAAGTTTTAGACTTAAGGTTTATTTTAGATTTCATTAAAAACCAGTAAACATTTAACGAAACAAAAAATCCTACAAACCATGCATAGTTGTATAATTGTGAAACCCATGGCCATACTGCATTTTCATCCAATACATGTGTTCTTGTCAAAAAGCCTGGAATGTTGGGTAAGATACCAAGTATTAATGCAATGATAGCTGCTGAATTAAAACCTTTTGTAAATGTATATTCTCCGTTTTCTTTGTAAAGATGCGTTAGGTTTAATTCTTTAGAACGAATAAAAAAATAGTCAGCAATCATAATCCCCCCAACAGGGCCTAACAGGCCTGAGTAAGCAATAAGCCATGTAAAAATATAACCATTAGGGTCCGCAATTAATTTCCAAGGAAAGATAAGAATGCCAATAATTCCGGTAATATAACCACCTATTTTAAAATTTATTTTTGATGGAGCAAGGTTTGCGAAATCATTAGCCGGACTTACAATGTTTGCAGCTATATTGGTTGCTAAAGTTGAGATTGCAACTGCTATCATTGCGATTGATACTAAAATTTTGCTTTCAAATTTTCCTGCTAACACCAAAGGATCCCAAATGGTGGTGCCGAAAATAATTGCTGTAGCAGAGGTTACTACCACTCCAATAAATGCAAATAAAGTCATGGAAGAAGGCAATGCTATTGTTTGCCCAAGTACCTGTGCTCGTTGGCTTACGGCATATCTTGTAAAATCAGGAATGTTTAAAGAGAGTGTTGCCCAAAAGCCAACCATACCTGTGAGTCCCGGAAAAAAGAAACTCCAGAAATCAGCATTGCTGGCAAACTTTGATGGTTGAGCTAAAATAGTACCCAAGCCTCCTTCGCTTGCAGAGATAGCCCAGAATAATAAAGCCAGCGCAGCAACAGGTAGAAAAAATGCTTTAAACACCAATAATTTTTTTATGCTGTCAACTCCTAAATAAACAATATACATATTCAGCAGCCAGAATAAAATAAATGTAATTGCAGGCCCAGTTTGTAAGCCCCATGAATCGGGAAATATAGCAGGTAAGGTTTCAAGCGCAGGAAACCAGAGTTTGAGTAGCTGAAATAAGGCATATCCCCCAATCCAGGTTTGAATACCAAACCAGCCGCAGGCTACAATAGCCCTTAATACGGCAGGTATATTTGCGCCTCTCACACCAAAACTTGCTCTGGCGAAAACCGGAAAAGGAATCCCATATTTAGCTCCTGCATGGCCATTCAGAATCATTGGAATAAGTACCACCGTATTACCAATAAAAATGGTAAGTATAGCTTGCCACCAATTCATTCCACCATCTATCAGTGAACTGGCGAGCATATAGGTAGGGATACACAGGCTCATGCTTATCCATAGAGCAGCATAGTTCCATGTATTCCAGCTACGCTTTGATTGTGAAACCGGTGCAAGGTCTTCGCTATAGAGGCGGGAGGATTTTATGTTATCGTTTGTGGACAATGGTTACTGCATTATTGGGTTATTGGGTTTGATTGAAGAATATTAATTTAATAACTAATGTTACGCAAAATTTATATCTAATTCAGAATATCTCTATATTTCCACCTGTCATTTCGAACGCAGTGAGAAATCTTATTAATCAATTGCAAAGATTTCTCTTCCTGCTTTCAGCAGGATTCGAAATGACAATGATTATGATTATGAATTATTTAAAGCAGTCATTTTTATTGTCTTTTTGAGAAAATTACCCTTCTCTCTTTATCAATTCTCTTGTCCATTACAAGTATAAAAGTCTATCATTTTTAAATCTTTTTCTTTGCGTAACATGAGTTAATAACCAATAACTGATAACCGATAACTATTAATTTACATATTCATCAGCAATAGCAATGGCTTGAGAAATAATTTCTAAACCTTCGTCAGCTTGTTCCTTGGTAATACAAAGTGGTGGAGCTACAAATATCCAGTTCCAGCGAACAAATGTGTATAGGCCTAATTCTCTTATTTTGGCTGCTACTTTATTCATTATCTCCATCTCTGTTGGTTTTGCATTCCATGGAGCCATTGGTTCTTTGGTGGTTCTGTTTTTTACCAGTTCAATACAGCCTAATAAACCTGTATTTCTAAAATCTCCGATAGAAGGATGTTTTTTCTTTAACTCTTCAACACGTGCTTCAATGTATTTACCCATTTTAGCGGCATTCTCTACCAGGTTGTCTTCTTCATAAATATTCAACACTGCCACAGCCGATGCACAGGATACGGCATGTGCAGAGTAGGTAAGCCCTAAAGGAAGCGGTTTATCATCAAAGAATTTTGCAATTTTTTCTGATACCATTAAAGCTCCTAATGGTAAATAGCCTGCTGTTAAGCCTTTTGCCATGGTAACCATGTCCACAGCAACACCATGGTGCTCATATGCAAACATTTTACCGGTACGTCCGAAACCGCTCATTACTTCATCTGCAATAAGCAGAATGCCATATTTATCGCAGATTGCACGGATTTTTTTCCAATAGGTAGGAGGATATTTTATACAACCCGAAGAACCAGATTCTCCTTCAAGGATAATAGCTGCAATGCTTTCAGGGTTTTCATATTTAATAACCCGTTCAACATGAGCAGCACAATTTTCAGCACACGCTTCCCATGTTTTTGAATTCCATGGGCAACGGTAGAAATATGGATTTTCAATATGAATAAAATTAGGAGCAGCCTGGCTGTCGACCATGTGCCTGCGTGGGTCACCACCAGCAGAAAAAGCACCGTATGATGCACCATGAAATGATTGATATTGTGTAATAATCTTATGACGGCCTGTATACACTCTTGCTGCTTTAACGGCATTTTCAATAGCTTCAGCTCCTCCTAATGTGAAAAATGCTTTTTTCATTCCAGGAGCAATCTGTGCTAACTTTTTTCCGAGTTCCCCTCTTGTTTTGGTAACCATGCCTGGATATACATAACTCACTTCATCCATCTGTTTTGCAACAGCATCACGTACACGTTTATCACCATGTCCGATATTTACATTCATAAGCTGAGAAGAAAAGTCGAGATAGCGTTTACCATTATAATCATATATATATACCCCTTCTGCACGCTCCACAGCTATTGGGTTTAAACCCGATTGTTTGCTCCAGGAAAATAACGTGTATTCTAAATTGTTTTTGATTATTTCTTCGCGTTCTGCGGTTGATACTTGGGTTTTCATTTTCAGTTATTGGGTTGTTAATTATTGGTTATCAGTTATTGAGTTATTGGTTATTAACCAAATTAACTCATCCAATTTGTTTTCGCTTCAGGATTCCACTTTACAGTAGTTTTTTTATTTTGAGTAAAAAATTCGATAGAGCTTTTGCCTGTAATATCACATGTTCCAAACTTAGATTCATTCCAGCCTCCGAACGAGAAAGGTTCGCGTGGAACAGGAACTCCCACATTAACACCAATCATACCGGCACTCGCACGTTCTATTACTTGTTTAGCCATACCACCACTTTGTGTGAATACTGCAGCAGCGTTGCCATATAGTGAACTATTTTCAATTTCAATGGCTTCATTTAAATCTTTAGCTCTCACAATAGAAATCACAGGTCCAAATACTTCTTCCTTAGCAATTTTCATATCAGGAGTTACATAATCAATTACAGTGGGGCCAACGTAGAAGCCTCCTTCATGTCCGGGAACAGTAGCACCACGACCATCTACCAGCACTTTAGCCCCTGCTTGTTCAGCTTCTGTAATGTATCTTTCAATTCTTTCTTTGGCTTCCCTGCTGATAACAGAACCTAAATTTTTTCCAGGTACTATCTTACGGGCATCTTCGCACATTTTATCAATGATGTGTTGTACTTTATCAACACCAACCATTACAGCAGCAGCCATACAACGTTGTCCTGCACAACCACTCATGGATGCTACTACATTTGATGCAGTCATTTCCAGATGCGCGTCAGGCAATACGATTAAATGGTTTTTGGCACCACCTAACGCTACACATCTTTTTAAATTGTGTGTAGCGCGCTGGTAAACCAACTTAGCTACTTTAGTAGAGCCAACGAAAGAAACAGCTTCTATACCGGGATGGTCGCAAATGGCTTCTACTATTTCTTTTCCGCCATTCACCACATTAAAAACACCATCTGGTAAACCCGCTTCTTTAAGCAATTCAGCCATACGCATAGCGCTCAAAGGCACTACCTCCGATGGTTTTAAAATCATTGTGTTACCAAGTGCAATAGCATTAGGCATGGTCCAGTGAGGCACCATATTAGGAAAGTTGAAAGGTGCAATAGATGCAACTACTCCAAGTGGCTTTCTTTCAATTTTGCATTCTACACCACGACTAACTTCCTGTATTTCATTGCTCACTATTTGTGGCAATGAAACAGCAAACTCGCACAGCTCAATGCTTTTATCAACCTCAGCATACGACTCTTCAATAGTTTTTCCGTTTTCGATATGTACTAATTCTGCCAACTCCTGCCTGTTTTTTTCTAACAATTGGCGGTATCTGAAAAATACCTGAACACGCTCTTTTAATGTCAGAGCTGACCATGCAGGAAATGCTTTTTTTGCAGCTGCTACAGCTTTATCCAAATCGTTATAATCAGACATTGGAACTTTGGAAATGGATTTACCATTAAGTGGAGATAATACATCAATATAACTGTGACCATTTTTTTCAAACGAGCCGTTAATGTAATTTTTTACTTCCGGAAATTGGGCTACTGAATTCATCTTTAATAAGTTTAGTATGATTGTTTAACAAATGTATAATAAAATTCGTAATTGACATATCTGGTTGCATCGGGAAAAATTAAAGTTTTGTCTATAAAGTTAATAACTCATGTTACGCAAAGAAAAAGATTTAAAAATTATAGACTTTTATACTTTATAATGGACAAGAGAATTGAAAGGGAGAAGGGTAGTTTTCTCAAAAAGACAATAAAAATGACTGCTTTAAATAATTCATAATCATTGTCATTGTCATTTCGAATCCTGCTGAAAGCAGGAAGAGAAATCTTTGCAATTGATTGACAAGATTTCTCACTGCGTTCGAAATGACAGTGGAAATATAGGGATATTCTGAATTAGATATAAATTTTGCGTAACATCAGTTAATAAGATTCATTTTTTGCATCATGTGCAAATATAATCCCTTTTCAGTTTCGTCAACTTCTAAGTAATCTTATTAATAACTCGGTCAAATTTTCTCATCCGCAAAGACAAACTCAGATAAATATTAAAAGTGAAATTATATCCGGGGAAAAATTAAATAACCCCGGACTTCTGCCTAATATGAACTATTGCCATATCACCTTTAGTGATAATGGTATTGGCTTTGACCCTAAATACAAAGAACGTATTTTCGAAATATTTGAGCGTCTGCATTCAAAAGATGAATATCCGGGCACAGGAATAGGCCTGGCTATTTGTAAGAGAATTGTTGAGAACCATAAAGGCCTTATCACGGCAACGGGCGAAGTGGATAAGGGTGCACAGTTTGATATTTATATTCCTGTTGTTGAATAAAAATTATGCCGCTTTACAGGGGAAGAAATCCATTTTTCCACATGATGTTGAAATAGAGCTACAGAATTTTGTTTATTTCTTCTGTTCAAACAGCGGATTTTGTCCTAAAGTATCTGGCATAGTTTTTTTATACTGAGCGAATAAGTTTGCAATGGTTAGTGAGCTTGTCGAACTATTGCAAACGGTTCGGCTGAGTTCACCGAAGCCTCATTTAGCCGAAATATACATTTTCAGGGATTAATAAACACTTTAAAAAAAATAAACCATGACACTAGTTAGAAAAAGAACAAATGAAAGAAGAGACAGGGATGGAAGATTGTTTCCTTCACTCAGAAATAGTTTTAACGCAGATTTTTGGAATGAGGATAGTGATGTTCCGCTGGCAAACATCAGTGAAACAGATGAAGAATACAAATATGACCTTTCTGTTCCCGGGTTTCAAAAAGAGGATTTCCAGATTGGAGTTGATAACGGCATTTTGACCATCAGTAGCGAAAAGGAGGAAGATAGCGAAATGGATATAGATTATCGCTCCCGGGAATTTTCTTATAACAATTTCTGCAGAGCTTTCCAATTGCCGGAGGATGTGGATGAAAACAATATTAATGCCAGCTATCAAAACGGATTGCTTGAAGTAACTATACCTAAAAAAGACGTTGCAGTTTCGCAACCAAGGAGACAAATCCAAGTGGTATGATTATCCTGAATCTTACTGGGTTTGCGATTAGTAAAGCAGGTTAGATTCAGTAATGCTGAGCGAATGAGTTTGTAAGTTTTGCAAACTCATTCAGCCGAAGTATAAATAAGATAGTTGACTGTATGTTATAGGAACTGAAGATAAAATTGTTCTTACCATTATGCAGGCAGAATAAACCATAAAAACTAAAATTACGACTTGGACAAAAAAGCTCCCTGGAAGGTTTAATGAAACAGCCGTACACGAAAATTCTGATTGCAATTGATGGCAGCCCTTTCTCAGCAAATGCTGCCAGAAAAGGAATGGAACTCGCTACGCAGCTGAATGCAGCCATAGCTTTTGTTTATGTGGTGAACGACAGCTTTGTTGCTTTGGGAACAGGTGCAACTTATGGTTCACCCACTACTGTATTAAATGAAATGCAGGCAGAAGGGATAGCAGTGATTAATAAGGTGGCCAGGAACATGAAAACGGAACCTCAAAAATTTATTGGTGTGGGAAAGCCTGCTGAGGAAATTTTAAATAGAGCAAAACAATGGAAAACCAGCTTAATTGTAATGGGAACCCGTGGCAGAACAGGATTAAAGCATTTGTTGATGGGAAGTGTTGCCGAACATGTAATGAGGCACTCAAAATGTCCGGTATTGGTTGTTCCTAAAACATAATAAAAATACATACCATGATAAGAAAACTTAAGTCAGGCGAATACCGTCTCTATTCAAGGAAAAAGAACCCAAAGACAAATAAACGTAGAAATCTGGGAACATTCCAAACATTGGAGCAGGCAAAAAAACATGAAAGAGAAATACACTATTTTAAAAGTCATAAATAGTTTATTTTATGAAATATAAATGAAATTAGGAATACTTCTTTTTGAAATACCTGATTTTTCATTCCGCTTTACACATACTTCTTGCTGAAGTAGAAGTTTTACAACATATTATTTTTCCGTCTTTATAGTATTAGTGGGGATTTTTATTGTCATTGCTGTTAAGAAACATTACAAGGCTAAACATGCAGGCTGATTTTCATTTTTGGTCAATGTTTCCGGAAGAGGCTCTAAAAAGGCTGGGTTCCTCGTTATCAGGTTTATCTTCCCAATATGTCTTATCACAAAAAGTTACCCCGGACAGGAAACGGTTGCCTTTTAAAAAAGATATTGTACTTTTTTTTTCTCAGTTTAAGAGTCCTCTTACTTTGCTTTTGGTTTTTGCATTGGTGCTTTCATCAATTTTGGGTGAAATCACAGAATCCATTATTATTTTCAACATTTTATTTATTTCGGGTGTTTTAGGATTTGTTCAGGAACAAAAAGCCGGAAAAGCAGCAGAAAAATTGTGTGTATTAACACAATCCAAAGCAAGAGTTAAACGTGATGGTAAAATTTCTAAAATCCCTATTGAAGAAGTTATTCATGGTGATATCGTTTTACTTGAAGCAGGAGATATTGTTCCGGCCGATTCACTGATTATTGAAGTAAAAGATTTATATGTTAATGAAGCCGCACTTACAGGAGAATCTTTCCCCTCTGAAAAAAAAATTGGTCGTCTTGCCGAAGGTACTCCCTTAATTGAAAGAAGAAATACAGTATTTAAGGGAACAACTGTTATTAGCGGAACAGCACTTGTTTTGGCTGTAAACATAGGAAAAGAAACGGAACTGGGGAAAATAGAATCAACGCTCAGAACAATAATAGAAGAAACGGCCTTTGAAAAAGGTATCAAACATTTTGGCGGTATGCTTATGCGCATTGCTTTGTTTCTTGCAGGAATCATTATGATTGTAAATATCTGGTTTGGTAAAAATCCTTTAGATAGTATTTTATTTGCACTTGCTCTTTCGCTTGGACTTGCTCCGGAAATGCTTCCCGCTATTGTAACAATTACTTTATCTGCCGGTGCCAGACGACTTGCAGATAAAAAGGTTATTGTCAGAAAACTTACTGCTGTTCAAAATCTGGGAGCTATTGACATCCTTTGCTCCGATAAAACAGGAACCCTTACAGAAGGGAAAGTTGTTATCCATTCATATGTTTCGCCTGACGGACAGAGTAATCCGCTAATTGAAAAGTATGCTTTTATCAATGCACGGTTTGAAACGGGTTACCCGAATCCTATGGATGAAGCCATAAAAAAACAATCAGCAATTGATATTTCAGGATATGAAAAATTTGATGAAGTGCCTTATGATTTCATTCGTAAAAGATTGAGCATTGTTGTAGCTCATACAAACAAGCATATTATGATTACGAAGGGTGCTCTGAAAAATATAATAGGAGTATGCGACAGAGTTCAAACTAATAATGGAAATATTTTTCCCATTGAAAAATATGTTCAAAAACTGCACGATGAATTTGAACAGTTTAGTGCAAAAGGGTTTCGGACAATTGGGATTTGTTATAAAGATGTAACTGGTGATCCGCTTATTAATAAGGATGATGAAATAAATATGATTTTTCTCGGTTTTATTCTTCTGCAAGATCCACCCAAAAAGGATATTGCAGAAGTAATAAAAAGACTGAAAGAAAAAAAAGTCAAATTAAAAGTTATTACTGGTGATAATACATTAATTGCAGAAACTATTGCTTCCCAAATAGGAATCCCGTCTCACAGGATAATTTCCGGTAAGCAGCTTCATGAACTCAGTGATGATGCCATCATAAGAAAAGTAGATGAAATAGATATTTTTTCGGAAACAGAGCCATCTCAAAAAGAAAGGATTGTTCGTGCATTACAAAGAAAAGGGCATGTGGTAGGTTATCTTGGTGATGGAATTAATGATGCCTCTGCTCTTAAAGCCGCAGATGTAGGTATTTCTGTGAACAATGCGGTAGATATAGCAAAAGAAGCCGCTGATATGATTTTATTGGAAAAAGAATTGGAGGTACTGAGTGATGGTATTTCAGAGGGGAGAAAAACATATCTTAACACATTAAAATATATTTTTATTACCATCAGCGCAAATTTTGGAAATATGTTTAGCATGGCTGGGGCTTCTCTTTTTTTGCCTTTCCTCCCCCTTCTTCCTTCGCAGATTCTTCTTATCAATCTACTTACGGACATTCCTTCTTTATCTATAGCTTCGGATAGTATAGATGAAGAACTGCTTCAAAAGCCCCGCAGATGGGATATTAAACTAATTCGAAAATTTATGATTGTATTTGGATTGGAGAGTTCCCTGTTTGACTTTCTGACATTTGGGATACTTTTGCTATTGTTTCACACCTCTTTGGAAGTATTCCGGACAAGCTGGTTTGTAGAATCTGTCATCACGGAAATCCTTCTCCTGCTTGTTGTCCGAACCCGCAGAACATTTTTTACAAGCCATGTTGGAAAAGCACTGTTGATTTCTACTATTCTTATTGCGATTACTGTTCTTATTATACCCTATATTTCTGCTTCTTCATCAATTGGCCTGGTTCCACTGCCATTACAGATAATAGCAACAATATGTATTATTTCTCTGCTTTATGCTACACTTGGTGAAGTCACCAAAAGGTTCCTGTTTAAAATACTGAAATATTAAACCCGGATTTTTCAGTTGAAGCAGATTAAACCATATCTCGCATTAATATAATGTCCCCTATCCTTAGGACAGCAAAGAGTTAAAGTTAAGTTTGTTTTTGTTGTTGTATATTTTTCTTTTTTTGCTTCTTTTTTTCTTTTTGTTGAAAGGTGTTAACATGTTCATAACTCAAGCGACAAGCCCGTATTGTGAAGTTGGTGTTTTGTAATCCAGTGATTGATGTATTCGTTCATTGTTATAAAAGTAAAAATATTTTTGTAAGCCTTCATATAATTTTACTCCATCTTCAAAAGCATGTAAATCCCTAAAGAAGTAATTTGAAAAATCAATTTTGATTATCGCTGAAAGGCAAAAAACTGACATAAAGATCTTATTGTCAATATAATAAACTTGATTCGGAATAATAAACCTTGTCGGTTTATTATCAAATAAAATCAAATATTTACCATAACTTTCATCATTATGAACAAAAATGATTATATTTGTTCATAATCATTAGCATTATGAATAGTCGAAAACATCTATTAATGCCTTCTTCCCGCAAAATCTTGACTGAACTTGGTGAAAACATCCGGTTGGCCAGATTGCGCAGAAAGCTTAGTGGTGAACAAGTTGCAGAGCGGGCAAATATTAGCAGGGTTACGTTATGGCAGGTAGAAAAAGGATCTGCAAGTGTTGCTATGGGTATTTATTGCCAGGTTTTGTTTGTTCTTGGACTTGACAAAGATTTAGTGAAAGTTGCTGCTGATGACGCATTAGGGAGAAAACTACAGGATGCAGAGCTTGAAGTAAAAGAAAGAGCACCTAAAAAGAGATCAAAGTGAGTGAAAAAAAAGAAATATTAGTCTATGCACATTGGGAAGGATTAGAAAATCCATTTCTCATGGGCGTTCTTTCTGCAACTCCGGCAAAAGGGAAAGAAGTTTTTTCATTTGAATACACAAAAGAATGGTTGCAATCAGGATTCACATATACACTTGATCCGGATCTGCAATTATATTCAGGTCGCTATTTTCCAAAAGATGAAAAACCAAATTTCGGAGCATTCCTTGATTCCTGCCCTGATCGTTGGGGACGGGTACTTATGGATAGAAGAGAAGCTGCATGGGCTCGCAAAGAAAAACGCTCAATAAAAAATTTATTAGAATCCGATTATCTACTCGGTGTATTTGATGGTCACCGCATGGGTGGGTTACGTTTCAAATTAAATGATGAAGGAAATTTTCTGAACGATGATAAAAACATGGCAGCTCCACCCTTCACATCATTGCGGGAACTGGAACAAGCCAGTCTAAAATTTGAAGAAGATAATATAGATGATGCCGATTATTTGAAATGGATTAGTTTATTGATTGCTCCAGCTTCTTCCTTGGGTGGCGCAAGACCTAAAGCCAGTGTCGCTGGCCCCAAAGGCCATCTTTGGATTGCTAAATTCCCCAGCGTAAAGGATGAAAAAAACATCGGTGCCTGGGAAATGGTTGTTAATACTCTCGCTGCTAAAGCGGGATTAAATATTGCAGAAGGTGATATAAAGCAATTCAACAATAAGTATCACACTTACCTTACCAAACGATTTGACAGGAACGAAAAAGGAGAAAGAATTCACTTTGCATCAGCGATGACTTTATTAGGTTATACTGATGGGGCAGGACACGATACCGGAGTAAGTTATCTGGAATTAGCTGAGTTTTTAATAAAAAATGGCGCTGATGTAAATACAGATTTAGAAGAGCTTTGGCGAAGAATAGTTTTTCACATTTGCGTGAAAAATACAGATGACCATTTGAGAAATCATGGCTTTCTTTTAACCTATAAAGGCTGGAGATTATCACCTGCTTATGATGTTAATCCAAATGAATATGGCAGTGGACTAAGTCTGAATATTTCCGAAAAAGATAATTCCCTCGATTTGGAACTTGCTTTAAGTGTTGCAGAATATTTTCGGGTAAATAAACAAAAAGCTAATGAGATAATTGAACAGATAAAAAGCTCAGTTAGCAATTGGAGAAGTGTCGCTAAAAATAATGGGATTTCAAAAGCAGGGCAAGATCGAATGAGTAAGGCATTTGAATAAAGTACCCATTGGCAATCACTTTTTTCATTGGTAGGCATATAAATTAGGCTGTTGATATGGTTTTAATAATGAACCAGGAAATCCAGGGAAAATTTCGTATTTTTCCCATTGGATTTTATACAATTGTCTGACGTACATACA
>JAHEXZ010000037.1:17213-47724 GCA_023251835.1 Bacteroidota bacterium
GAATGTAAATATTTCGTAGTTCCTAAACCCGCACTGCCTGGTGGCTTGAGAAGATTAATAGAAATAAACAGCGAGATCATAGTGTTTTATAAACTTCATTAATGAAAAGAGAGTTTTATTCAGATTCCATATCCTTGAGAAGCTCGACCAAAAATTATCGAACCCTAAAGAATTGATAAATTTTGCTTGCCAATTAGCCTCAAAACTCCGTGCTGTGTGGGCTTCCTGGGATTATTACCAGAAGCAGATTTTTCAAAATACCTTGTTTCCGGACGGTTTGGGTTATGATTCAAAAATTAACCATTATCGAACCCCGGTTGTAAACTCGGTGATCGGCTGTATCGCCCTATTATCAGGGGATTTTGGGGATATAAAAAAGCCGGACTTCTCAAATTTGCTTGAAAAGTCCGGCTTAGTACCCGGAGCCGGAGTCGAACCGGCACGGTTTCCCACAGGTGTTTGAGACCAGCGCGTCTACCAATTCCGCCATCCGGGCATTTTTAACAGTTATTGGATTATTGATTACAGATATTGACGATTGCTATTGGTATAAGTTAAAACTATCCTGATAATTAACAACTTAATAACCGATAACTCAATAATCTAAACAACAGGTCGCAAAAGTATTCATTTGTTTTTGATTCGCAAACAAATAATGCTACAAAAGCCAAAATTTTTTTGGTCAGAACAGCATTATTCACTACATTTGTACCCCAAAAAATGTTTATGAACGATCGGGTAAAAATATTTTCAGGTTCAGCATCCCGTTACCTGGCTGAGAAAATTGCCAACAGCTACGGGCAGGCATTAGGAAAAGTATCTTTACTTCGCTTTAGCGATGGTGAGTTTCAACCCTCTTATGAAGAAACTGTTCGTGGCAGTGATGTGTTGATTATTCAGTCTACTTTTCCACCAACTGATAATTTATTTGAGTTATTGCTGATGATTGACGCGGCAAAACGTGCTTCTGCAAGTCAGATTATTGCTGTGATACCTTATTTTGGCTATGCCCGTCAGGATCGTAAAGACCAGCCGCGTGTGGCCATCGGAGCAAAAATGGTAGCTAATCTGTTGTCTGCTGCAGGTGCAACACGTATCATCACTATGGATTTACATGCCGACCAGATACAGGGATTTTTTGACTTCCCGGTAGATCATTTATATGCATCCTCTATCTTTTTGCCATACATCCAAAGCCTCAATCTGCCGAACTTAACAATGGCAGCTCCTGACATGGGAGGTTCAAAACGGGCTAATGCATATGCTAAATTTTTAAAAACGGATATAGTTATTTGCTATAAACAACGTTCAAAGGCAAATATCGTTGAAAGTATGACCTTGATTGGTGAAGTAGAGGGACGTGATATTATGCTGGTAGACGATTTAATAGATACAGGAGGGACTCTGGCTAAAGCCGCTGATATGATGCTTCAACGGGGAGCAAAAAGTGTAAGAGCTGTTTGCACACATGCCGTATTGTCTGGTAAAGCATATGAGAATATCGAAAAATCAGGGTTAACAGAGTTGATCGTTACGGATACAATCCCTCTGAAAAAGGAAAGCAGTAAGATAAAAGTGCTTTCTGTAGCTGAATTGTTTGCAAAAGTAATACACAGTGTACACAGTTTTCAATCAATCAGTTCTAATTTTATTGTAAGCTAATTCTATACAGTTTTTAGAATCGTTGATTTTTAGATTTAAAAGTTGTTGTTGAAGTTCAAAACAAAAAATCATTATCCTGTGCCAAAACATATATAAGAATAATTGATTGGGGCACGCAGTCAAAAAAACAATTAAAATAAAAAATAAATGAAATCAGTATCTATTAGCGGTTCACCACGTGTGAACGTAGGGAAAAAAGATGCAAAGGCATTAAGAGATGCCGAACAAGTGCCATGCGTACTTTATGGAGGTAAAGAGCAAATTCACTTTGCTGCACCTGAAGCAAGTTTCAAAAATTTGATCTACACTCCGGATATACATACCGTAGATTTAGAGATTGGCAGCCAAAAATACCATGCTATTTTACAGGAAGCTCAATTTCATGTAATAAATGACAGTTTATTACACGTTGATTTTTTAGAGATTAAACCAGGTAAACCCGTAGTGATGAGTATACCTGTTAAAACCACAGGTACTTCTCCTGGAGTCAGAGCTGGTGGCAGATTGGTTAAAAAATTAAAAACACTAAAAACCAAAGGATTGGTTGAAAAGATGCCAAATAGTATAAGTATTGCAATTGATGCATTGGAAATAGGGAACTCTGTTCGTGTTCAGGATATTAAAATAGAGGGTTTAACTTTCCTGAATGCCGGAAATATAACAGTAGTTGGGGTTGAAGTAACTCGTGTTGCAGCTCTTGAAGAAGTTAAACCAGCAACAGCGGCTGCTGCAACGCCTGCCACACCTGCTGCTGCAGCTAAACCGGCAACACCTGCTGCAGGAGCGGCTAAACCTGCTGCTAAAAAATAGTTTTTTACATGTTAAATTTATATTATACTGAATCTTACTGAGTTTGCGATAGCAAAGTCGGTTAGATTCAGTAATGCTGAGCGAATGAGTCCCTCAGAATTGCGGGACTCATATAGTCGAAGTATAAAGTTGATGTTACTCAGAAGTGTGGAACATCAACTTTTTATTTTTGTAAAGGACTGTTTCTTCTATGAACAAATTTTTGATTGTCGGACTTGGAAATATTGGCGATGAGTATTCCAACACACGTCATAATATTGGTTTTATGGTATTGGATACAATTGCTAAGGAAAATAATATAAAATATACTACCAGCAGACTTGCCGATGTTGCAGAATATAAATATAAAGGAAAAACATTGGTGTTGGTTAAACCATCCACTTATATGAATTTAAGCGGTAAAGCTGTAAATTATTGGCTGCAGGCTGAAAAAATTCCTGTCGAAAATTTACTGGTAATAACGGATGATATTGCATTACCTTTAGGTTCATTACGTATGAAAAGTAAAGGAAGCGATGGTGGACATAATGGTTTGAAAAATATTCAGGAAACGTTAAATACTGATAATTATGCACGCTTGCGTTTTGGGGTTGGCAATGAATTTTTTAAAGGAAAACAGGTAGAGTATGTACTTGGTAAATGGAAATCTGAGGAAGAAAAGTTACTGGAAACACGTATTAAATTGGCTGTGGAAATGATACAGGGCTTTGCAACCATTGGGCTTCAACGCACAATGTCGGCTTATAACAATAAATAAAAACATGGTTAATAATTTCAAAATAACTACTATAGAATTATTATTAATTTTGTGCACAATTAAAATAAATCTAAAACTAAAATTATGATAAGAAAAATTACTTTGTTTTTTGTAGTTACTATTATTGCTGTATCTTCCAGTGTCGCTCAAAGTTTTACAGCTTTATATGCTTTTGATAGTGTGAAGCCTCCATCAACAAACCCTCCCTTTCCAGGTACTGGTTTGACTGACCCAAGCCCTGTTCCTACAGCTACAGGTATAACATTTGGCAGCTTTTCTGCTGTGGGAAATTCCTTTACTAACCCTAATGCATCAGGAAGGTTTTCATTTACTGACTGGTCATTGGGAGCAGTTGCTAATAATAATAATTATAGTTCATTAACTGGTGCTCTCAGCACTGCTCAATATTATGAAGTGACGCTGACCCCTTCAATGGGTTATACGGCAACATTAACTGGTATTGTATTTAAAGTACAGCGCTCCGGAACCGGTATCAGAACTTATGCTGTTCGTTCCAGTATTGATACGTACGCAGCTAACCTGCCTGCCTCTATTATCCCCGCTAACGCTAATTTAAGTGTACAAACTGGTGATATCTTTTTCTGGAATTATGATTCACTAACTTCAGGACAAAATGGGAGTACTGTTACATTAAGCGGTGCTGACTATACAAATGTTACCAACCCACTTACTTTCCGCTTTTATGGATGGAATGCAGAAGGTTCCGGTGGAACGTTTAGTATTGATACTGTGATATTTACAGGTTCTGTGTCTGGCACTACAGCTATTAACATTACCTCGCAAATAACTTCTGCTATTGTTTATCCAAATCCTTCAATAAACGGATTATTTACATTGAATACTATAGATTTCACAGACAGGACTACCGTTACTATCTATAACATAATCGGTAACGTTGTGTTAACAAAAGAATCGGAAAGGGGCGGAAAAGAAATGATAGACTTATCTAATCAGCCTAACGGTAGTTATTTTGTGAATATTAAAAACGATAAAACAAATATCACAAAGAAAATTGCAATTAATAAATAATCGTATCGATTGTAAGCTTATATTGTCAAAAAGTAAAAAACTTTTATACTAAAATTGTTACTTCACTATTAAAAAGGAAATCATGATTAAAAAAATTATTTTGTCACTTATAATTGTGCTTTTTGCTTCAGCTGTAATTGTAGCACAAAATTTTACTGCATTATACACTTTTGACAGTGTAAAAACCTCATCAGGATTGGTTGATCCAACTGCTGTTCCAACGGTTACAGGTGCTATATTTGGAAGTTTTTCTGCCACAGGAACACCAGTCAATCCAAATGCGACAGGTCGGTTTTCTTTTACTGACTGGTCAACAGGTGCTACAACTGGAAATGATGTATATTCATCATTAACCGGGTCAATATCTACATCCGAGTATTATGAAGTAACTATTACCCCGGTTTCGGGTTATACAATAGATTTGTCTTCTATTACATTTAGTGTTCAACGTTCCGGAACAGGCATCAGGACGTATGCTGTACGGTCGAGTGCCGATGTTTATGCAACAAATCTTCCTGCTTCAATTAATCCTTCTAATACCAATTTAAGTGTACAAACCGGAGATATCTTTTTCTGGAATTTTGATGCAACAACATCAAACCAAAATGGAAGCACAATAACATTAAATGATCCGAACTTTACAGCTATTTCTGCACCAGTTTCATTTCGCTTTTATGGTTGGAATGCAGAAGGTTCTGGTGGAACGTTTAGTATTGATAATCTGACAATAACAGGTAATATAAATTCACCTATAGTGGCTAATTATAGTGCAATTAATGTATGCGAAGGGAATAGTACTTCTTTTATGGATTTGTCTACAAGCACAAACGGAAATATAGCCACCTGGGCATGGGATTTTGGTGATAGCACACAAATAGACAGTATGCAGAACCCTATACATCTTTATTCGCTTCCGGGTATGTATATAGTTACATTAACGGTTATTAATGATTCATCCAATACCGATACTTTTATGGATACCGTGCATGTTTATCCAAACCCTGTTACAGGCTTTATGGTATCTGGAACCGTAGGTATGTGTACCGGAAATGCCATACAATTTACGGATTCTTCAACCATTTCTGGCGGCACTATTACTGATTATTTATGGATATATGGAGATGGAACTACGGATACCAGTGGGTTACAAAACCCTTACCATACCTATGATACTTCAGGAAATTATGTTGTAACAGAAATTGTAACCAGTGATATGGGATGTTCTGATGTTGTGACATCGAGTATTACTATCGCTTCTTATCCTGTTGCGAATTTTAGCTTTTCTGTTACAGGTACTACAGTTGACTTTTCAGATTTATCTACCGATGCCTCCTCATGGTTTTGGGATATGGGTGATTTGGCTGCAACTAATGACACTTCTGTTCTTCAGGATCCATCCTATACTTATCCGGCTGACGTTTCGGTAACTGCATGTTTAACGGTTACGAATGCTGCTGGTTGTGCAGATACGGCTTGTCAACAAGTATTTACCGATGGAATTAACGAAGCAATAGCTGATGAACAAATAACAATTTATCCTAATCCTTCTACAAATGGCGTTTTTACAATTAATACAGTTCATTCCTCAAGCGTAACAACTATAACAGTATATAATCTTATTGGTAAAGCTGTTTATACCAAAGAATTAAATTCTACAGGTAAACAAACAATAGACTTATCGAATCAGGCGAATGGTGCCTATTTTATGGCTCTTAAAAACGATAAGAAAACAATTACAAGAAAAATTGTGATTAATAAATAAGGGGGTAAAACGGAAACCCGCAGAAAAAACGCAATTTGTACGCTCAAATATGTGCTTTTTCTGTGGAACGGTATTATTCACACGCTAATTGGGCTTTATATTTCAGTATAGTTGCTTTATTTATATTGTTTTCTTCGTCAATACGTAACAAACATTTAAGCCCTGTATAATTCAGAATATATTCTTCTGTTGAACTTGTAGAATTTCCGTTAAAGATAATACCTCTAATGGGTATGTTTTTGTTATTCAGCGCAGCAACTGAAAGAAGTGTATGATTAATACTCCCCAGATAATTACGTGAAACAAGAATAACTTCTGCTTTAAATTGTTCTATCAGATCGATAACAAGAAAGCGGTTGTTTAAAGGAACCATTAAACCTCCGGCCCCCTCTATAATAAGTGTATTAGATGTATCGGGTAAAATTAAATTAGCTCTATCAATCTGTATTCCATCAGCCACTGCCGCTGCGTGTGGCGACATGGGTTTTGATAAACGATACGTTTCAGGATAAAATTGTGATTGAGCATTACTAACCAACGAACGTATTTTCATAGTGTCCGTATTACCTAGATTGCCCGCCTGTATGGGTTTCCAGTAATCAGCCTGTAAGGCTTCCACCAATATGGCAGCAGCAAATGTTTTTCCTACATCCGTGCCAATCCCTGTAATAAAATACCGTTTCAAACCAATTTAAGCTAACAAAGCTCTTGAAATAACAATGCGCTGCACTTCTGAAGTTCCTTCGTATATCTGAGTAATTTTTGCATCACGCATCAACCGTTCTACATGATATTCTTTTACAAAGCCATATCCACCATGTACTTGAACAGCCTCAACAGTTGTTCTCATAGCCAGTTCAGAAGCAAAAACTTTTGCCATTGCGCTGGCTGTAGTATAATCCTGATGTTGATCCTTTAACCATGCAGCTTTTAAACATAATAAGCGGGCAGCTTCAATTTCTGTAGCCATATCAGCCAGTTTAAACTGGATGATTTGATGCTGGTTAATTGTTTTACCAAAAGCTTTACGCTGTTTTGAATAGGCCAGAGCCAGCTCGTATGCTCCGGAAGCAATACCGAGTGCCTGTGAAGCAATACCAATACGTCCGCCTGTAAGCGTTTGCATGGCGAATTTAAATCCAAAACCATCTTCACCAATCCGGTTTTCTTTTGGCACCTTTACATCAGTAAACATTAGCGAATGTGTGTCTGAACCACGGATCCCAAGCTTATTTTCTTTCTGTCCCACTACAAAACCTGGCATCCCTTTCTCTACAATAAAAGCATTGATACCACGATGCCCTTTTGAAACATCAGTTTGTGCAATAACTAAATATACAGAGGCTGTACCTCCATTGGTAATCCAATTTTTAGTACCATTCAGCAAATAATAATCACCTTTATCAATAGCCGTTGTACGTTGGGAAGTAGCATCAGAACCGGCTTCCGGCTCTGATAAACAGAATGCACCAATAATCTCGCCTGTAGCCAAACGGGTCAGGTATTTTTGTTTTTGTTCTTCGGTGCCAAAAGTTTCTAATCCCCAACATACAAGAGAGTTGTTTACCGACATTACCACTGACGCTGAAGCATCTATTTTTGAAATTTCTTCCATTGCAAGAACATAAGAAATGCAATCCATACCGCCTCCTCCATATTTTGGAGATACCATCATTCCTAAAAATCCAAGTGCGCCCATTTGTTTTATTTCTTCTGCCGGAAATTTTTGATGTTCATCACGTTCAATGACTCCTGGTTTTAATACATCATTGGCAAAATCACGGGCTGCCTTCTGAATCATCAGGTGTTCTTCAGATAAATTAAATAACATGTGTAGTAGTTTTTTACGTTGAAAATTCCTTTATTTTTGATAATGAATGCCCTAAAGGGCAGAAAAACAAATGTAAATGTTAAATTTTAAATTCGCTAATAGTTTATGACAATTAAGGAGTCTCAAAGTTATAATGTGATAGGTCTAATGTCTGGAACTTCACTTGATGGGGTAGATATTGCCTTTTGTCGTTTTAAAATCGATAGTAATAAATGGGATTATACTATTATATATGCAGAAACTATTCCTTATCAGGCTGTCTGGAAACAAAGACTATTAAACCTTGAAAAGGCTGAAACTGTTGCTTTTCAACAAACGCATGTCGAGTATGGATTATACCTGGGCCAGCTGGTAGCTGATTTTATTAAAAAATATGCAATACAGGTAGATTTTGTTTCATCTCATGGTCATACCATTTTTCATCAGCCTAACAAAAGGTTCACCGTTCAGGTAGGGGCTGGTAATGCTATTGCTGCCGAATGTCGTTTACCTGTGGTATGTGATTTTCGTTCGTTGGATGTTGCATTGGGCGGACAAGGTGCGCCTTTGGTACCAATTGGTGATAAATTATTATTCGGGGAATATGATTTTTGTTTGAATTTGGGCGGCTTTGCCAATGTTTCATATCAATATAATGATGAACGTATTGCTTTTGATATCTGCCCGGTAAATATTGTGATGAATGCTGTTTGTCAGGCTTTAGGCAAAGAATATGATAATGGAGGAGAGCTTGCGTCAAAAGCTATAATCAATCAGTGTTTACTGGATGATCTAAATAAACTTGCATTTTATCACTATCCTTTAAATAGTCCGAAATCATTGGGAAAAGAATGGGTATTGAAAAACATAAACCCTTTGTTGAAAAAATATCCTGTTAATGAATCTACGGTTTTACGTACATTTTGTGAGCATATTGCAATACAAATTGCTAAGGCACTAAATGGCCAGCCTAATGGAGAGCTACTTGTTACCGGGGGGGGGGTATATAATACTTTTCTAATTGAAACAATTAAAAAATACGTTTACCACCAGTTAATTATTCCTGACAAAAATACTATAGAGTTTAAAGAAGCATTGATATTCGCATTTTTAGGTGTATTGAGGGTACGTAATGAAAATAATTGTTTGAAAAGCGTTACTGGAGCAAAATACGATAATTGCGGAGGAGCTGTATACTCAGGAAAAATATAAAAATAAAAAAGCAACCCGGTTATGGATTGCTTTTCTTTCGTGAAAAATACATTTGTTAGTATGTATTAATATTTATCATCGTCATCATAGTAATCATCGTCACCATCATCATCCTCAAAATCACTGTTTAGTTTTATATCATCATCAAAAGTAAAATCCTCCTCCTCCTCATCATTCAAGTTGTTTTTCCAGCTTTTTTTCTGTTTTTCTTTAAGGGGTTTAAGCTTTTGAATTTTCTTCAACTCCCCGGCCTGCTTGCCTTTTTCATTATTTTTTTTGGCAGAGTTGTTTTTTGAATTGCCTGTTCTTTTCATTGTAAATGAAATTTGTTTTGCAAACTAATTAGTTATTTTTATGATGTTAATTAATGTATGTCACAAATTTCTGAATTTTTTTTTTCAAACAAAAAAAAAAATAAAAAAAAATTCTGTGGTGTAAAATGGTATAACTATTTTGTAGGCAAATTTTAAAATCTATTATTATGCTGGACGATTTTTTAAAAATTACTTTTTTAGGCAATACCATAGAGGACTATTGCTGGTTTACTGGTATAATAATAACAGGGCTTATATTTCAGCGTTTATTATCAAAATTGCTGACATTATTTGTCTTTAAATTTTTGCAAAAATATATAACTGGTGTAGGATATGACAGATTACTGGCATTACTAAAAAAGCCAATGGGCATTTTTATAATGCTTATTATTTTATACCTGGCATTTAATCGTTTGCAATTTCCTGAAGAATGGGAATGTATGCCTATTGAAAGATTTGGCCTGCGTATGCTATTCTACCGAACGTTTCAGGTTTTAATTGTAGGTTCAATTACGTGGATACTACTTCGTGTGGTTGATTTTTTTGGTATTGTATTTATGCACCGTGTATCCCTGACTACATCTAAAACAGACGATCATCTGGTACCATTTATTAAGGAAACAGTTAAAGTTGTTATCTGTATTTTTTCTGTTTTTTTTATACTTGGTGCCATTTTTGAATTAAACATCGCATCTCTCATTGCAGGTTTGGGAATTGGCGGTTTGGCAGTAGCACTGGCTGCTAAGGAATCTCTTGAAAATTTACTGGGATCTTTTACCATCTTTTTAGATAAGCCCTTTGTAATTGGTGACTTAATAAAAGTAGGAAATGTGGAAGGTAAGGTGGAGAATATTGGTTTCAGGAGTACACGCATACGTACAGCAGAAAAAAGTTTTGTTACCGTTCCCAATAAAAAGCTAATAGATAATGAACTCGATAATTTTTCATTACGAACACAAAGGCGTGTAACTTTTACTATTGGATTGACCTATGAAACCAAGACAGAGCAAATTAAAAATATTGTTACTGGTATTTATAATTATATTGAAAATCATCCACAAATAACCAAGGGAGAAACTCATGTTCGTATGTATGGTTTTGATTTGAATTCAGTAAATATAATGGTACTTTATTTTATAGAGAGTGTAGATTATGATGTATATCTGAATATTCGGGAAGAAATCAATTATAAAATTATGGAAGTGATTGAAAAAAATGGAAGCAGTTTTGCACATCCAATAACGCCTGTCTTGTCCGGATCAGGCCAAAAATAAAACCCGTCTCAAAAATCTTTGAAACAGGTTTTATTTTTAAAATTAGTAAATAATTATAGTTTTAAGCTCAAACCAGCCTGTACCATTGGGCCTCCTAAACCAACTTCCGCATTTACTCCTATTGCATCTGTGAAGAAGTAGCGCATCCCTATTCCTGCTCTAAAGGCAAGGGGTATTAAATTAACATTTATATCTTTTGGACCACCAGGTTCATTCGTGTATATTTTTGTGCTTTTGTAGCCAACTCCCCAGGTAAGGTAAGGGTCAATGTGTGCGCCTGTTGCAAAGTGATAATTCATTTTTGCAAGAACCCTGTATTTGCTCATTCCGGCAGTATAGTATTTTAAATCGTTTCCACGATAGTCAACTGTGGCTAATGCATAAGTGCCTTCTATACCCAATCCGAGTTTATCGTTTACCAAATATTCAACTTTTGCTCCAAACTGATTATAATTGTGCGCTGTGGTTCCCGTAGAGTCATAGGCTGCTTTAATCAGTGAACCATTAAAGTAGGGCGCACCGTAAAAAGCGTCAATAAGTATTGTACCTTGTTCGACACATTTACCTGATGAACTCCCTTTTTGAGCAAAAGAAATGGAATTTATAAGTACAACAGCTGTTAGTATACTTAGTGCTTTTTTCATGTTTTTCATGGTGTTTAGATTTTTTTGGTTGTGCCAAAAATACCAAACTCTATGCCAAATTCAAAATGACCTTATTTTATTGATTTTACAGCCATTATAACCCCAATACAATTTCGTTAGGATCCTTACCGCCAAACAACATTTTTGTTGGATTTTCCAACATCTCTTTCACTTTTACAAGAAATCCAACGGACTCACGTCCATCAATGACGCGGTGATCATAAGATAATGCAACATACATCATCGGCCGGATTACAACCTGTCCATTGACAGCAACTGGGCGTTCTACCACATTGTGCATTCCCAGAATTGCACTTTGTGGGGGATTTATAATCGGGGTACTCATCATGGAGCCAAATACTCCGCCATTGGTGATAGTAAATGTTCCGCCACTCATTTCTTCAAGGGTAATTTTATTGTCACGAGCTTTAGCAGCAAGGTTTTTGATTTCGGTTTCAATTTGCGCGAGGCTCATTTGTTCGGCATTACGTATAACGGGCACTACTAATCCTTTGGGGGCACTCACGGCAATGCCAATATCTGCATATTTATGATAAATGATTTCATCGCCATCTATCATTGCGTTTACTGCAGGATAATGGTATAGCGCTTCTGTTACAGCTTTTGTAAAAAAACTCATAAAGCCAAGGCTTACACTATGAACTTCTTTGAACTTATCCTTGTATTTTGCACGTAATGCGTAAATGCCACTCATATCCACTTCATTGAAGGTGGTAAGCATAGCTGTTTCATTTTTAACAGCAACTAAACGTTGTGCGATTTTTTTACGCAGTGCCGACATTTTCTGATGCTCTGTATCTCTTGTTCCTTCCGATCTTATGGACGATGATGCATCAAATCCCTTTGCCAGTGTTGTTAATACATCACTTTTGGTAATTCTTCCATTTTTTCCTGTTCCGCTTATTTTTGTGGCTGGAATGGTATTCTCATCAATTAATTTTTTTGCGGCAGGAGAGGGAATGCCTGAAGCGTAAGTTGTTTCAGGTTTCAGGTTTGAAGTTTCAGTTTTGTTTGTTATGGTTTCGACCTGAGGCTTGGAACTTTTCTGAAGGACTGCTTCCGAAGAAACTTTTTGTTTCTCTGTTTTTTCACTTTTGATTTTGGATTTCTCTTCTTCCTTTATCGAAGTATCAATAGAACATATCGTTTGTCCTACTTTTACTGTATCGCCTTCAGAGGCTAATAGCTCAATAGTTCCTGCTTCTTCTGCATTTATTGTTAAAGTGGCTTTGTCGGAATCAATTTCGGCTACCTCCTCATCTTTTTCTACATAATCGCCATCTTTTTTTAGCCAGCGTGCAATCACCACTTCTGTGATGGATTCACCCGGGCTTGGTACTTTTATTTCTACTGTTGCCATGTTTCCTAATTATTGAATCCTGACGACAGGTCAGGATTCTGAAATTTATTTTACCGCTAATTGTTTCTCAAACACTCTGTCAATAATATTTTGTTGTTGCTGCACATGTAATTTGCCGTAACCGGTTGCCGGGCTGGCTGTTTCATGGCGGCCTATATATTTTAAACCTGTTTGTCCGGGTGGTAGATTTATTTCCCGGAAAGCACGAAGCATGTATGACCAGGCACCCATGTTTTCGGGCTCTTCCTGAACCCATAAATATTGTGTTACATCTTTATACTTTGAAATTATTTGTTGTATTTGCTTTGTGGGCAGAGGATACAACTGTTCCAATCTGATAATTGCAATAGCATTGTTATTTTCTTTTTCTTTTGCTTTTGCTTCAATCAGGTCATAGTATATCTTACCCGTACAGAAAGCAATTTTTTTAACAGTTTTTATATTTGCTGTTGCATCATCAATTACTTCCTGGAAACCTCCTGTTGTAAAATCTTTTACATTGGAAATGCAGGTAGGATAACGTAATAATTTTTTAGGTGTGAAGCAAATCAGCGGTTTCCGGAAATCGCGTTTGATTTGTCTGCGTAGTGCATGAAACTGATTAGCAGGAGTAGTACAGTTTACAATCTGCATATTGTTTTCAGCGCATTGTTGTAAAAAACGCTCCATACGTGCGCTGGAGTGTTCCGGGCCCATGCCTTCATAACCGTGTGGCAATAACAGAACCAAGCCATTCATTCTTCTCCATTTGTATTCAGAAGAGGTAATAAATTGGTCAATAATAATTTGGGCACCATTGAAAAAATCACCAAACTGGGCTTCCCAAATGGTAAGATCATTGGGAGCAGTTAGCGCATATCCTAATTCAAAACCTAAAACACCGTATTCTGATAAAAGTGAATTATAAATTCGTAATTTTCCTGTTGTGCCAATATTATTAAGCGGGGTAAATTCTTCTTCCGAATCTTCCACTTTAACAACTGCATGACGATGTGAAAATGTTCCACGCTCTATATCCTGTCCGCTGAAACGTACATTATGCCCTTCTGCCATCAACGTAGCATAGGCCATCAGTTCACCCATAGCCCAATCATAATTATCATTGACAATCATTGCAGCACGGTCTTCAAATAATTTCTGTATTTTATTAAAAAACTTTTTGTTGCCTGGCAACTGAGTGGTCTTTTGTGCAATATCCAGAAATAGTTTTTTATCAAAGGAAGTATCAGGTGATGTATCGAATGCATTAGCATCAGCTATTTTCAATCCCGCCCATTGATTGGTTAAGTATGAAGTAACTTTTGCTTTACCTGTTTTTTTTGCTGTTTCTAATTTTTCCTGTAATAAGTCTTTAAACTCTTTTTCTATTTTTTTTGCATGGTCTGCTTCGATAATACTTTGTGAAATTAATTGTTTGGCATAAATCTCTCTTGGATTTGGATGAGCTGCAATAACTTTATATAGTATGGGTTGAGTAAAGCGTGGTTCATCACCTTCATTATGCCCATATTTGCGGTAACATAATATATCAATAAATACATCACGGTGAAATTTCTGACGGAATTCCATTGCCAGTTGAATAGTGTATACTAAGGCTTCCACATCGTCACCATTTACATGGAACACGGGCGATAATACTACTTTAGCCACATCTGTACAATAGGTGCTGGAACGTCCATCTAAATAGTTAGTTGTAAAACCAACCTGATTATTAATAACCAAGTGGATTGTTCCGCCCGTCTTATATCCATCCAACTGGCTCATCTGTATTACTTCATATACAATCCCCTGGCCGGCAAGAGCGGCATCACCGTGGATTAATACAGGACACACTTTATCAATATCGCCATTATAAAAATTATCAATTTTGGCACGCGCTATTCCTTCAACAACAGGGTCAATAGCTTCAAGATGTGAGGGGTTGGGTACTAAGCTTACATGAAATGGATTTCCATTTTTACTGGTTTTATCGCAGGAGTAGCCTACATGGTACTTCACATCACCATCAAACATAATATCTTCTGAAAGATATCCTTCAAATTCGGAGAAAATATCTTCGTGTTTTTTATCCAGAATATTGGTAAGGATGTTTAGCCTTCCACGGTGAGCCATTCCTATTACAAAATCTTTGATACCGATATCAGCTCCTTTTTCGCAGATAGCATCAAGGGCAGGAATAGTAGATTCTGCACCTTCCAGCGAGAATCGTTTTTGCCCTACAAATTTAGTGTGCAGAAAACTTTCAAATGTTACAGCCTGGTTTAGTTTATTTAATATTGTTAATTTTTCATCTTTAGTAAAGTTGGGAGTATTTTTATTCAGCTCCATTTTTTCACGCAGCCATTCATTGATTTTAGGGATGCGGATATACATGTATTCTGCACCAATGGACTGGCAATAGGTTTGATGTAAAAAAGCAATAATATCTTTTAGTTTTGCAGGCCCGATACCTAATTGGGTGCCGGCCTGGAAAATAGTTTCCATATCCGCTTCATTTAACCCAAAATTTTCTATATCTAATGTAGGAACATACTTTCTCCGTTCACGCACAGGATTAGTTTGTGTAAATAAATGTCCACGTGAACGATACCCATTAATAAGATTGATAACATCAAACTCTTTTTTTACATTTTGAGGGAACTCCGTGCTTTCTTCATAGTTTTTACGTGCAAACTCAAATCCTTCGAAAAATTTTTGCCAGCTGCTATCTACCGAGTTGCGGTCTTTTAAATAACTCTGGAACATATTTTCTATAGAAGATATGTCTGCATTGCCCAAATACGAAAATTTATCCGTCATACTCCTTGTGCTGATTTTAGGATGTAAAGTTAAGGTTTTTCGAGGCCATTCCTAACCTCTCGAAGAGGAGAAACTTTATGATATGTATATTAAAATTATGCCCGGTGACCAGCTACAGCTAATAATTTTTAGAATTCTATGAGTAGTTGACTGCTAATTCCCCTTTTCTTCAGGAAAGTCTGGAGAGATTTTTTTATACCGATTCCTGATTACTACCTTTTGTAGTTCTCTTTTGATGATTAAATCACCTACAATTGCAGAAAAGGATTCAGATGAATTATTTTCTACTGCTTTTTTTAACTGTTCATCGCTCAAATCAATACGGTACAGAATACCCATAAATTTTTGCCGGTTGAAATGGATGAGTTGGCTGATGTGTGGTTCTATTTGTTTAAATAACTCTTCATAGGCATTATAAGGGTTGCCCGAAAATTGTATTTCCAGCCCAAACATATCAAAATCTTTAATGATTTGTTCGGCTGTAGCTTTAATTAAATCGAGCCGGTTGAAATATTGGGAAATATTGGTAGGGTTCATTCTATTTGCGCTTTTGTTCTCTCACCGTTTCCAATCTCAGTCTCTCTACTGGCCGATTCTGAATAATATGTTCCTGGATAATTTCATCAATATCGCTTGGTTCAACACCCACATAAAAAACACCTTCAGGATATATTACAATGGTTTGTCCAAAGTCGCAAATATCTAAACAGCCGGCTTTTTGTACACGGAGTTTAACAGGCAGGTTGAGTTCTTTTAGTTTGTTTTTGAAAGCATCAACAATCTCCATTCCATGAGCTTCTCCACAACTTTTGCGGGGTGCTTCTGCGGCTCGTTGATTGGTACATATGAATATGTGTTTATCGTATACCATTGTTTGTTTTTTTACAAAATTAAGAATAAGGGTGATAAATCTTTGTGTGTTTTCTGTGAATATCTCTGTAATAGAGCTTTTTTATATAATGAATAAGGAATATGCAGAGTTCCATAGAAATTAACAATTGATTATTAATAAGAATTTATAAAGAGGTTTTAGAAAAACTTTAATGTTCTTATTTTTCGGTAAAAATAATTTACCTTCTATGAGCAATTCAGCCACTACTAAGCCAGCTTCATTAATAGCACTGATTTCTGTATTTTTCTTTTGGGGTTTTTTAGCCGCATCCAATGGAATTTTTATCCCATTTTGTAAAACTCATTTTTCATTGAGCCAGTTTCAATCACAGCTTATTGATAGTGCTTTTTATGGGGCTTATTTTATTGGTTCTTTGCTCCTGTATATTTTTTCTCTGCAATTGAACAAGGATATTATTAACCGTATAGGTTATAAAAAAACAATTATCTATGGCTTGCTTATATCTATTATAGGGGCTTTCATAATGATACCTGCAGTAAATTCAGGTTCATTCATGTTTATCCTTAGTGCTTTTTTTATTATTGCGTTGGGTTTTTCATTACAGCAAACCTCTGCTAATCCTTTAGTTTTAAACCTTGGTAATCCGGCTACCGGTTCTCACCGGTTAAACCTGGCAGGAAGTATCAATTCCTTGGGTACAACTATTGGCCCTATTTTAGTGAGTTTGGCTTTATTTGGCAAACTGATTGCTACGGATGTGGATAAAACAACCGTTTCTATCGGTTCCATAAATATTCTATATATCATATTAGCGGTAGCTTTTGCAGCGGCAATTCTTGTTCTTGTTTTCTCAAAAATTCCCAGACTGGAAATAGAGCAGGAGGGTGCTGGAATGAAAATACTAAAAGAACCATTATTTTTCATCATTGGAATTTTAATTTTCCTGGTAATTATTTTTTTATTTTTTACTTACCGGAATAGTTCTGCATATAGTAATAGTTTTGATTACAGTAAGTTTGTGTTTTTGCTTGGTGTTTCCATATTCCTATTGATTTTATTAGCTGTTTTGTTTCTTTTGTATAAAAAAATGAAAGCACAAAACAGATTTGAACCGGCTTTGTACCCCCAGGTTACTCTGGGAATGTTTGCAATTTTTATTTATGTGGGAGTTGAAGTAACTATACAGAGCAATTTAGGCACTTTGCTTAAACAACCCGAATTTGGCGCTTTGGCTGATTCGCAGATTGGGCCGTATATTTCTTTATATTGGGGAAGTTTGATGATTGGCCGGTGGACAGGGGCAATTGCTACTTTTAATCTGAAAAAAACAGCAAATACTATTTTAACACTTATAATACCTTTTGTTGCATTGAGTCTGGTGTTGTTTATGAACCACCTGAGTGGTGCGGATGTAAGTTCTTTCTTCTTATATGCTCTGTGTGTAGGCATTTTGATTGTAGGATTTTTTTTGGGGAAACAAAAGCCGGCTTTAACCTTAATGATATTCGGAGTAATGGGTATAGCAGCAATGGTTATTGGGTTAATAAATACCGGTACCGTTGGTATATACGCTCTATTGAGTGGAGGATTGTTTTGTTCCATCATGTGGCCATGTATTTTTTCATTGGCAATTGCCGGTTTAGGGAAATATACCAGCCAGGCATCGGCTTTTTTAATTATGATGATTTTAGGTGGCGCATTTATTCCGCCTGTTCAGGGGTTATTGGCTGATTATGCAGGCATTCATATTTCTTATATTATTCCGGTTTTCTGTTTTGTTTATTTAGCCTGGTATGCCTGGAAAGTAAAAAAAGTATTAATAAGCAAAGGAATTGACTATGATTCAACAACTGGTAGCGGGCATTGATATTGGCGGTACCAATACTACATTTGGGTTGGTAGATGAAAGTGGAAGAGTTTTACACAAAGAAACAGTTTCTACCGAACATTTTCCTACACCGGAAAACCTGGCTGCAGTGGTATGCGGGCAAATCAAAAAATCTTTTGAGCCTTTTGCCGGTCAATTTGAGCTGAAAGGTATTGGTATTGGTGCTCCTAATGGTAACTATTTTAAAGGTACTATAGAATTTGCGCCCAACCTGAAATGGAAGGGTGTTGTGCCACTTGCGAAATTATTTTCAGAACGTTTGAATTGCAAAACCCTTTTAACCAATGATGCTAATGCAGCAGCTATAGGCGAAATGCTATTTGGTGGTGCAAAAGGGATGAACGATTTTATCTTTATAACCCTTGGAACCGGCTTAGGTAGCGGAATTGTAGCTAATGGAGAAATCATATACGGACACGATAGCTTTGCAGGGGAACTGGGACATATCATTGTGTTTCCTGATGGAAGGCTTTGTGGATGTGGCAGATATGGATGTTTAGAAACCTATTGTTCAGCAACAGGTATTAAACGTACATATTCCGATTTATTAATTGGACATCATGAAGAAATGGATATAGGAACGGTTGCTGATGCAAAGTACATATACAACAAAGCATTGGCCGGAGATAAAAATGCTATTGACGCATTTAATTATACAGGAGATGTATTAGGTCTTGCCTTGGCGAACAGTGTTGCTTATACCAGTCCGGAAGCAATTTTTCTGTTTGGTGGTTTAGCCCTTGCCGGAGATTTTATTTTTAAACCTACTATTGAAAGTTTCGAAAGAAATCTTTTATCCATTTATAAAAACAAAATAAAAATTCTCCCTTCTAAATTAAGAGAAAATGATGCTGCTCTATTGGGTGCAGCTTCGTTGATATGGAAAGCGTGAAATATACTGAACGAATGAATTTGCTGGTTTTTGTAAACTCGCCTGAATGCCTTAAAACATAAGTTTAAAACAAAACAACTATAACAATTTAATAAGCTCTAATGCGAGTTTTTATGAATTAAAAATAGTTTTTGGTTTCAATTTTTTAAGACAAGTTTACTGATGTATTTTCCAATGATGTCAAATTCAAGGTTGACTATTGTTCCAACATGAACATTTTGGAAATTAGTGTGTTCAAAGGTATATGGTATAATACAAACAGAAAAGGAATTGAACTGTGAGCCTACAACTGTTACGCTAACTCCATTAATACAAATTGAACCTTTTTCAACGGTTACATTGTTATGAGCAGGTTCGTATTCAAAGGTAAACATCCAGCTACCATTAGTTTCTTTTATATTTTTACATATAGCTGTTTGGTCTACATGTCCCTGAACAATATGTCCATCAAGCCGATCTCCTAATTTCATACAGCGTTCTAAATTGATACTGTCGTTTAGTTTAAGATGAGATAAATTAGTTTTTTGAAGTGTTTCAGCAATGGCAGTGACTGTATACGTATCATCGTTTATATTAACAACGGTGAGGCATACGCCATTATGGGCAATGCTCTGGTCAATTTTAAGTTCGTGTGTAAAGGGGGCTTTTATAGTAATGTGAAGATTGCTTTGTTCATATTTAAGAGCAACAATTTTTCCTGTAGTTTCTACGATTCCTGAAAACATATGATTTGGCCTCCCCCTGACCCCTCTTCAAAGGAGAGGGGGTTAATTATTAGGTTTGTTTTTTTGTTGCAAAAGTTGAATAAAACCCTTTAACATACGAGGTTTTATACCTTCAACACGTATTTCATGCACTGTGCATATATAAAAGTAAGCACCATCAGAGCACATTCTTTTAGTGCTGCTGTTTTTGCCATCCCATAAAATGTCAGGGTTAGTAGTTTCAAACATAAGCAATCCCCAACGGTCATATACTTTAAAATCAACGTCCTTTATATAACGGTAAGGCAGTGCCGTGAAAAGGTCATTGAATCCATCTCCGTTAGGTGTAAATATATTTGGCAGTTCGTATACGGGGCAGTTATCTACACATATTTTATTTACAACAGGACTTTCGTTACCGGCTGAATCTATAGCTGTAACGGCATAGCATCCGGCAACGGAAGGCATTCCTTCAAACAAATACTGATGAGTATAAGTGGTTGTATTCATATCAGTAGAACTGTATATCAATTGTAACTGACCATCAGCAGTAGGTGAAAAATAAATATTGTATTGTACAGCATCGCTACTGCAATACGTGTTAGGATTCATCCATGAAAGTGAATTTTTGAATAGTTCACAATCATTAGAAATGCTAAAACTTGGCTGGCATGGTGGTACAAGGTCAATAGGAGTTTCACATTTTGTTTGAGAGGTGTTATATAACGGACGAATTATTGCTGTATCTGAATATTGACCAATACTAACAATTTTATAACAATAGTTAATACCATTTACAAGCCCCGTGTCTGTATAAGAGTTAGTCAGGGAGCTGTCAATTTTTACGAAGTTAGACGAACCAACCGGTATTTCGCGGTGGATATTGTATTGGTAATTGGTCCATGGTACAAATTCCTGCCATGTGAGGGTTACCTGTTTATCACCCGGTGAAGAGGTTAGAAATACAGAAGAAGCTGTGTTTGTAGAGCCCTTGAATGTACCATTGGTATAAAAATCAACCCGATAGGTATATGCTGAATCCTGTGTATTCAGACCTGTGCTGGTATAACTGGAATCGGTAAGCAGATAATACGCAGGCTGGGTATAGCTTGCTATTTGCGTAAAAGCTGTCACAGGGGGATTAAAACCCTGTGCCTGCATTAAGCGGTATTCATAAGGAGGAGGATTGGCAACAGTATCGAGGTCGGAAGCGTCTGGTTTTATCCAATGTACCCAAATACTGTCATTGGTTCCTGTACTTAACACACTGACATTAGTTATAATAGGTACATCACGTACCAGGTGGGCGCAAACACTCAGTGAAGCATAACTCTGAGAGCCATCGGCATAATGAGCAACAACAATATAAGAGTAATCAACTCCATTTATGAGGCCTTGTCCGTTATTATTGTCTGTATATGTTAATACAGCAGGGGATGTAGAGCCAATTAATGTATACCCGGTATAAGAAGGCACCCCTGTTTCGCAGACATCGTGTGCCCAGGAATCACATGCATCTTTACGATAAATCATATAGCCAAGTAGTGGATTAATTCCAAGTGTGTCGTTACAGGTTACAGAATTCCAGTTTAAAATCATACTTGCACCACTTGGAGTGGCTGTGAGGCCAGTAGGAGGTGGTGCTATAACACGTATAAATACTGATTCGAAATCGGCTAACGGGGTTATAGGATGGTTGTCTGTGGCTTTAAATGTAACCAGGTAGGGTAATAGTTGTACTTCCGAGCAGTTTGGAGTCCAGCTGAATTGTCCTGTGGCAGGACTGATAGAAGGAGTAGATGAAAATGTGGCAGCAGGGCTAAGCTGAAAAGGTCCACCTGTAGCAGTTAATGTAATGAGGTTAAGTTCAGCATCTTCGGCTTTAACTGTGAAATTCAGATTTGTTCCGGCAACAATACAAGTATCGTTGATATTATCTATTTTTGGGGAAGTGTTGGAGCAGGAAGCGACATCAATCTGCATATCTCTTAATATAGAGCCAATATAGTACCAATTGCCATCATAAGGCGATCTACGGTATTCTTTTATCAGAATGGCAATATTGTATTGGCAAATCATAGGTGGTGTACACCATACGAGGTCTCCACTAACAGGATCTATATCGTTTAAAGACATATTGGGGGGTAATATATAGCCGGCAATGGGTTGACCACTAGCATAGCAGGTTGTGAGGCTATAAACAAGGCTATCGCCTTCGGCATCGAAGGCACCAGGGTTATGCTCAAAACATTCTCCAACGCAAGCCTTATCAATAGGTGGGTTGAGTAGTGTTGGTGAGCTGTTTATTCCCAGCCAGGGATTAATAACCAACTCAGTAGTCAGGAAGAATGACTGATCAACGGAATTGGGGATATTACAGATACCTGCATTTCGGTTGGGATCTTCCATGGTAATGGTATAGGCACCATTGCCGGGAAATGTATGTGTGATTTCATAAATATTTTTTTTGGTGTAGGTTGCAATTATTTCACCATCAGTTGCACTCATACAAAGGTTGAAGCTACCATTTACCCGGGGAGCAATAGCACTATCATCATCTCCAAAATAAACAGTAAGATCACAGCGATCAGCCTGAGTAGTCATGGGATCAGTATTGGTATAGGTTGTAACAATGATTTTATATGTTTTACCCGAAATATGCTGATAGGTAATTTCTCCCGCACGATTATGTGTGGCATATAAGCTTCCCAGATTGATGAGCACAATAAAAACCAACAGAAGAAATCTTTGCATGAGTGAGATTTTTTTCGGATGACAATTAAAACTCTAAATTACGGAATTTATTTTAAAAACTGCAGATAATTTGCTTTTGCGACAAGTATTTTACGTATAATGGAACTATAAATAGCTGGCTATAAAGAATGGTTGGATGAAGAGATTTGGTATATATCATCTAAATCCATCACAATTACTGATCTTTTTGAACAGGTTGATTAAATTGTTTTAGCCAGTTAATGGCTTTTTCCCTATCTGTAAATAGGTTCGTAGGTACAGTAGGGGTGCTCAGCCCAAGGAAAAAATTACCTATTATGCGGCTAACGGGTGATTTTATAAGCATGGCAATAGCGCTTACTCCGGCAGAACGCTTTTGCATGGAAAAATGGTCGCGTGCTTCTTTACTTATAGAATGGATAGCTTTTAAATCTACAAGTAATGGGTAAACAGAACCCGTGGATATTTCTTTCACGGCTATTGTGTTTTCTCTGGCATCCTGTAGTTCAATGTCAGCATTGGGCTTTACAACGGTATGGCATATCCCATTATCATCAAGCCAGGTTTTAAATGTTCTTAATTCAATTATTTTATTTTTGATATGGAGCATTTATTAATAATCTTTTGAATAATCAAAATTAAGGTATTTAATTTAATAATACCGCTTCTGTATCTATAATAGTTTAATGCGTCTGCCGGCCCTTGGCCTATAACAGCATTATACGACAAGTTCCTTTTGCACAGAGTTTTATGAAAAAGGGTTTTGCTGAGGTATACGAAAGCAAGGTTAAAGCAGGTGGATATAATTTTTAGTATGGAGCGGTGAATGCTGTGGTATCTTTCCTTTTTCTGGGGCGTATGCTCATTACCGGAATTTTAGAAAGGGCTAATAATTTTTGTGCGGTTGTTCCAACAAAAAACTCTTTTAAGCTAAGCTCTTCTTTTGTCATTATCATTATCAAATCCACATTGTTTTTTTCTGCATAATCTAATACAATTTTGCAGATATCATTTCCTTCAACAGTTTTTATGGTGCATGCCACTCCTTTTTCTTTTATAAAGTTTCTTACCTGATGGGAGTATGAAATTAGTTTATTTTCCAAGTTTCTCTGGCTGGTTGAGAAAACGGACAATACCTTTATTGTAGAACCAAAAAGTTTGGCAATTTCAATTGCTTTACTCACTTTTTCTCTTGTTTCTTTAGTTAAATCAAGGGGGAGTAATATGGTTTTACAGCCATTGTTGTGTTGTTTTCCTCTTACGGTAAGGGTAGGGAAGCTTGATTCTCTGATCAATCTAAACATATTGTGACCAAGAATTTTGTTAATCCCCAGCTTTGAGCTAAAACCAATTGCAATAAATAAAGGATCTATTTTTTTTGCAACTTCAGAAATTTTTTTGAAAACATTTCCTTTTTCAAGCATTGTGTCAACAGGAACATTGGCTTCCAACCTTACTTTTTCAGCTCTTTGTTCCAAAAGTTTTTTAACGTCTTTATCAGACTTCGCTGTTATTACATGCAGTAATACTAATTTTGATTTAGTGAGTTTTGCCAGGTTATATGTTTGCCCTAGTGCAATTAATGATTGTTCTGAAAAACTTAGGGGAACTAAGATGGTATTTTTAGTAGTTGACATGAAAAAGTGGTTTTTAATATTAACGCAAATATAAAATATATAATTTAATGAAGCCTATATATATGTGCGACAAATTTCTCTTTTTGTTGGTTCAACCTGTTTTAATTTTCGTTAAATCCATAATATATTCGCCATTTCTGTCTTTTTTAAATCCAAATTTTTTGAAATAGTCATCATTTCTTAAATAATTTTTGTCTGCTTTAATCATTGTGAACCCGGCATCAATAAAATTTTTTCGCAAGCTATAATAAACGTATCTGCCGTTTTTAAAGTCGCGGTATTCGGGAATAACATAATCCAGACCAACAACAAGTATATTGTTGCTTTCGCGATGGGCAAGAAAAATACCGGCAACTGCCATGTTTCGCAGAATATAAAAACTCACTGTATTCATATTAGGGTTATAAATAAATCCCGGACAAATTTTTTGAATTTCGGCATTATGAAATTCAATAAACCGAAGCAAATATTCGCTTCCTGGTTTTATTTCCAATGTTTCAAATGTTTCCTTTTTTGTATAGATAGTGAATAAATAATATATATCAATCATTACAATCATTCCGTTGAGTACACAAACCGGAATGGCATGAATTAAAAAACCATAAGTACAAAATGATGATGCGCCAACCAAGTTAATCCATCTGAATTTGACGATGGAATTCATGGTCATAGAGAGCAGTATTATAGAGGAAGCTATATAGCCAATCCACTGCAAAAATTCAGGTTTCATACAGTTATTTTTGTGATTATGAAAAGGAGCAGATGTCTATTAATGCTTGTTTTGTGGAATAAGCAGCAGTCCATTTTAATTGCCAATCACCAGTTTTACCGGTAAACCCAGAATGATTGGTATTGTTTTTTTAATACGTTCGTTTATGTTTTCGGTTGAACAAATGTAATATTTATCCTTTGTAGAAGAGTATAAGATGTAAGTATACCACATGAAAAAAGAAAACCCTCGGCTTTTACCGAGGGTTTGTGGACTTCACGGACAAAATCTCGAACCAGTTACTAAAGGATATTGAATTATTTTCTGACTTAAAGCGTTATATTTCATCATTAAAATAGTCTGATTTTTAAAATAAATCTGTAATTATAATTTGTGCTGCATCCATCGCATCATAAATTTATCGTAAACCTCGTAATAAGGATGTTCAACTAAAGAATTGTAATAAATTAATTCTTTTTCCAATAAAGAATCAATTCCTCTTGTTACCATTGATGAAGTGCCAAGTTTATATTTATTGATAAATACTTTTGAGTGCGCTTGGTGTAATTTGTTTTCTTTTGCAATCGCTTGTAATAATTGCCATTGGGCTGTTGTTATTAAATTTCGATATTGAAAATAGGTTGTTTCACTAAGTTTTAGTATTTCGATTGCACAATTTTGAACATCTTTCAGTTCAATCAGTTTGATATTTGATGCAAATAAATAATGGCAAAGATATTGTGTATAAAAGGTATGGCAGTTTGTGAAATTTAATATAAAATCAATACTCTCTGGAGTTATTTTTAGTTTATATTCTGTAAATATTCGTTGAATAAAATCAGCATAAAGTTTAGTGTCAATAAAACCTAAATGAAGATTACTACAACTTGCAAAAAACGGTCGTTTCGCACTATTAAAAATTTCGTGCATCATTTTTTGATTACTTCCACAAAAAATAAAATGAGTGTTTTTTAAAGTTTGTATATGGGTTCGCAACAATGCTTCCATATTTTTCTCAGGATATTCCAATATTTGTTGAAATTCATCAATTGCAAAGACTATTTTAATATTTTGTGCATCTAAAAATGTAAATAATTGTTGGATAGTTTTTTCGTATTGTTTAGCTTCCCCTAATTCAAAACTAAGTTCGGGTGCACCCGAAAGTGAATCATAGCTGATTAATGGGCGCAATAATCTAATGCCTTGGATTATTTTTTTTCCAACACTTTTGTTTTCCGGAAAACGATTGTAAATAACAGTAGCTAATTGATTGGTAAAATCTTTAAGATTATTACTGCTTAAAATATCTACATATATACACACTATTTTATTATTATTAGCATAACTATTGAACACATGATGTATAAGACCAGTTTTGCCAATTCTTCGTATCGCAAATAAGGTAGTATTGATATTATTTTTAATGTTTGCTTTTAGAGTAGCTGTTTCCGCCTCTCTATCACAAAAGTATTTGACATTTTTATAGCCCGAAACTAAAAAGGGATTAAAGTTTTTTTCCATTAGACAAATATACAACAAATGTGAGAATCACACAAAATGTGTGACACAAAATGTGTGATTTTTTCGATAGGAGGATTTACGATAATTATTGGATGCTAAGTAGATATCATTTTTTCAATAGGGTATAAAAGCAAAAAAGTGCATACTTGTCAATGGTTTCAAAGCATATTCGAGTAACGAGTAATTCGAGTACCCCATATTGCATTTTTTTATCCTTTCAAAAAAACTTATATTTGCTTAACACTAAAAAAATAAATTTGAGTTGAAGAATAACAAAGACATATAAGAATTTGCGTTAAGCTGATTCTCGACACAGAAAACTGGTAAATTTCAAAAAGGACGAGGATAATGCGAAACGCTCACGCAATGCGTGGGCTTTTGCTTATTTCGTTCTTTTGGGTATACCCGTACCTCTGTGTCGGATAGGTAGAATGACCCACGCAGATTTTTTGTGGCTGGTAACACAAAAAGTATGTATCGACAAGGTATTGCGGGAATATTGTCACACCCTGACAATTGGATACTTCGTGAAAAATTAATAAAAAATTTTCCTACTCCTGAATTTAAACTTAGAAGCGAATTAATTGCATCACCTTTAACTTCAAATCATGGTGTTGTGGGAATGGCTTTTGATTATATATTTTGTAAGCATGTAAGAAGTTTAAATCAAACTAATTCTGAAAGTCAAATTCTTCGTCCTACGGTTAGTGATTTTGCAGCATTAGTCGATTATATTCTTAATTATCCATTAGATGTTATTCCTTTAGATGTAAAAAAGAAAAGCAGATTTGAAATTTTAAGATTGTATAACGATAATTTTTGGCCTTTGGTCAAAAAGGGTGAGTTATCTAAACAAAATCTTTATAAAAGACAAATGTTAACTGATGAACAGCTATTGGAGAAATTTGAAAGGTATAATCATTTTATTAAAATATTATATCCACACCATTCTTCTTCAATGCTGAAACACGACATAAATGATGTCAAAGATATTTGTGCTTTAAATTCAATTGTTGACAATCAATTTTTTACTGCAAAGCGAAAATGTTATTTATCTCCAACTTTTGGTGAAACATCTGTTATATTGGGGGGAGTGGGGGATTTAATTATTGACAATACGCTAATTGATATTAAAACCACTAAAAAACTGACTCTCACGAGAGAATACTTTAACCAACTTGTTTGCTATTATATTTTGAACTTAATAGGAGGTGTAAACGAAAATCCGCAAGAAAAGCCAATTGAAAATATAGGTATTTATTTTGCGAGATATGGTATTCTTTGGTCAATGCCTATTTCCAAATTAGGAGATTCTCGCAAATTTGAAAATTTCCGAAAGTGGTTTATTTCCTTTTTAAGAAAAAAGGGTATAGCGGATTTGAGAGGTATATATAAACAAACGAATACCTTTATACATGAATAAAATTGACTTTTGGTATATTATTAATTCCGCTAAGGAGGTCAATCCCCACAATATTAACAAACAAAGGGCGGATATAGAAAAAGCACTCTCAAAACATTCAATTAAGAGTATTAGAAAATTTAATTATATTGCTGAAAGCCTTATCATAGAAGCGAAGGACGAAGGTCTTAAAGAATTTTTATGTGTTATATTTAAAGACCAAATATCAAATAATAGATTTGATTTTTTTATGGGTTGGCTTATTTTGCAAGGAGATGCGCTTTATAACCAAACTATTAAAGACCCGAAATTTCTAAAAGAAATAATAGAAATCAATTTCAATAATGATTTTACAGTTTTGTCTTTTGAAGAAGGGCTTCATATTGCAAGTTCTGCTTATGAAATAAAAACAGGAAGAAATTACTTTGAGGACTTCTAATTGTTTACACCATGTTTACACCAGTAAAAACAAAGAAGCCTTTCAATTTCTTGAAAGGCTTGCCTTTGTCAGTGTGGGAGCTACTGACGAAATATCGAAACAATTGTTAGATGACATAGAGGTTCTTGCCAATTTAGAGCCATATTTGAATATTTAATAATTTAAAACAGCTTTGTTGCATGAATAATTTTTCAAGTCATTAGATTGATTAGAGGGCTTGTTCGTCAATACATAATTATTCCATTAATTTTTTTCTTTCAATTCTCTCTTTGGCTTCCTTCAAAATTGCGTGTATTTTTTGTTCAAATTGTTTTTTTGGTGGTAGCTCTGTCCAATACTCTGCTACCATTATCCCGTCTTTGTGCATTTCTAATAGCTCTACTTGCTCTCTGCTACTTTCAGCACAAAGTATTAAGCCTACGGGAGATAATTCGCCTTCTTTTTTCTCATATTTATCCAACCACTTCAAATACAACTCCATTTGCCCTTTATGCTTGGCTTCAAATTTCCCTAATTTAAGTTCAATAGCCACTAAGCGTTTTAAATTACGATGATAAAAAAGCAAGTCTAAATGAAAATCTTCGCCATCAATTATCATTCTTTTTTGCCTTTCGACAAAAGCAAAACCTTTACCCAATTCCAATATAAAAGCCTCTAACTCCCTTAATATGGCTTCCTCCAAATCCTTCTCTAAATAGGTGTTTTGAAGTCCTAAAAAATCCAAAAAATAGGGGTCTTTAAATGTATTGTATGTATTCAGATTAGTAGGTGCAACCTGTAAATTGGCAATTTCAGTTCTTTCAAATGCTTTGGTTTCTATTTGTTTGCGTAAATCTCTTACACCTAATGCCTGTGTAGATGCTGTTTGAGCGTAAAACAGCTTAGCTTCAATGGTTTTGAGTGGGATAAGTGTCAAAAAATGTGACCAACTCAATTGTCGTGACAGTGTAACGACAATTGAGTTATCCGTAAATTGTTCGGCAAACTGAAGCATTCTGCGTAAATTTTTTTCTTCAAAATTTCTACCGTATTTTTTTGTTAATTCTCGTGACAGTGTAACGACAATTTGCTTACCATAATCGGCACGTTTATTTTGTAGTATGTTTTCGTTAATTCGCTTGCCAATATGCCAAAAAAGCATGGTAAGATTGCTATTGACCTGTGAAATCAAATGACTTTGACTTTGCTCAATAAGTTGCGACAGCTCATTTAACAAAACTTTTTCCGAAAGCACTAAACTATTTATTTTTGATTTTTCCACAGGGCAAATATCAATATTTTAAAATTAATGGCAATTAAAAAGGTCGGAATCCCGACCTTTTTCTTTTAAAAATTTCCATCGCTCCACCCTGATTGAACCTCCCATTTTGAATAGCTTTCCCTTTTTCAGGTACTTCAATAACCACATCTACATCATGCTGAAAATGATTACTACCTCTAAAATTCCCTTCTTTAGTAGTTTGAAAAACATAGATAAAAGACACGTCAGGGTTCTTTGCTTTCAAAACTTCCAAATCATTTGGTTGTAATTCCATTTTGTTTACGCTATCAATAAATACAAAATTGTATTCCGATAAATCACTTGGTAAATAATCGCTCACAAATAAATTCGGGTGCTTCACATTCGTGTCATTTAATTTTTTTTGAAGTGTTGCATCCAATTTTTCTTCTTTAGCAACATACAATACCTTTCCGTGATGACGTGCCAAATAACCTGCAAAATCAATACACAAGTTGCAAAAAAACTTAAAATGTTTCAATACAATGCACAGACAACTGAATTGTATTTGAAAACTCTCAAAAACAAATTAAAGTCAAATAGTGGCGTAAATAAATCTGAAATTGAAAAGGTAACTAAGGAGATAGAAAAGAATAAGGCACGCCTTAAAAACGCTCAAATTTTAATGTTAGATGGTGAACTAAATACAATAGAATACAAGGAAATGAAAATTAAATTGGAAGAGGAACTAATCCATTTAACGAATCAAGAAAATAAATTGCGAACTAATACTATTTCACATGAGAAATTAATTGATGCTTGTAAGAAAGTAGTTCAAAACCTTGATATTGCTTATGACAAGGCTGATTCACCCACCAAACAGCGTATCGTTGGTTCGATATTCCCTGAAAAGTTCACTTTTAAACCCTAACTCCGCTCAAGTTAGGTAGTCTATATTAATTTTTTTAAAGAGTTTTTGTGTTTTTTGTGTTATTTCTGAAAGGTTCCAAACACCCTGTATTTTCAATTGATAGATAGA
>JAHEXZ010000038.1 GCA_023251835.1 Bacteroidota bacterium
TACCGAGGGTTCGAATCCCTCCCTCACCGCTTTTGTCAGCCAAAACATATGATGTATAGGCTGACTTTTTTATTTATGCCCCTTTATGTGAGGACTCTCTCACCCCTCTAAATTAAAAAGCCCTGAACAAATTTGTTCAGGGCTTTTTAATTTTTTCAACTGTATGATTTATTTTTTAGGTGGTGCTATGCTTGTTGTTGTTGGTAACGTGATTCCAAGTTTTTTAGCAACCAATACTAAAATATCATCAACAGGATCACTGTATAATATCAAACCAGTGCTTGTATCTAATGCGTATTTATATCCGTTTTCTTTTGCAACCTGATCAATAGCTTGTTTTGCTTTATCATAAACAGGTTTTGAAAGTTCCGCAGTCTTTTTTTGATAATCTACCTGTGCCTGCTGCTGAAATTCCTGGATACGTGTATTTAAATCATTTAGTTCTTTTTCTTTTGAAGCTCTCACTACTTCTGCCATATCTTTTGATTTTTCCTGATATTCAGTATATTTTGTTTGTAACTCTGTTTGCATTACAGTTACCTGTTGTTCCAATTGTTTTGCATAACCCTGAACGGATTGTTGTGCTGTTTTAGACTCAGGCATAAGGCTTATCAATGAATCTAAATCAATGTGTGCTATTTTCTGCGCATGGGCATAGTTCCCTAATATTACTGCAATTCCTACAAGAGTTAATTTTAAAGTGTTCTTCATAGTTGATTGTTTTTATTTGTTTATTTTATATTCGTATTAAATGAATTACTTTTTATTTCCCGATCCATTTTTTGTTTCTCCCCCTCCAGCTTTATGTCCCATATACTCCAACACCGCATCACTCTTATCCAATTTTGAACTTACATACAGTATTGTTAAGTCACTCGATTTGTCAAACACAGCAGAGTAAGCTCCTTTTTCAGCTATAGCTTTTACAGCAGCATATACTTTATCCTGGATTGGTTTCACCAATTCCTGACGTTTTTTAAACAATTCTCCATCAACACCAAAACGTTGCTTTTGCAATTCTTTAGCTTCTTTTTCCTTAGCTATAATATCGCCTTCGCGTTTCTTTTTCATATCATCTGTAAGCAGTATTTGTTCCGCCTGATAAGCTTTGTACATTTTGTCAATTTCGGCATATTTTGCTTCAATTTCTTTTTGCCATTGAACGGATATTTTATCTAACTCAGATTGTGCTGTTTTATATTCAGGTATTTGAGCCAAAATATATTCTGTATCAACATATGCGAATTTTTGTGCAAATGCAGCAATATTTGCTATAATTATAAGGCTAAGGATAACAATTATCTTTTTCATTGGGGTCAAATTAAAAAGTGTGTATAAATGGTTTATTTGCCCTTTACTTTTTTTTATAGTGGGCGAATTTATGAATTTAATTAGAAACTACATTCTTTTTTATTAATTCTTAACAAACAGATTACAAAATGTGGAGGCAGATACCACCAACCCTCGTTTCTCGATAAACTCGAAATGACAGCGCGCGGGTCATTTCGAGTTTATCGAGAAACGTGCGAGAGGATTATTTTTGACAAATTTAAAATAATTTCATAGTGAAAGTCTATAACTCTCCAATGGTTGCACCTATAGTGAAATGAAATTGTCCTTTTGCCATATTGGGACGTGTTGAAATATCATCCATTCTCCAACCATAGTCAAAACCAAGCAGCCCGAACATAGGTAAAAATACCCTCACTCCTATACCGGTAGAACGTTTTACATTGAAGGGGTCGAACTCCTTTGCTTTTATCCACGAATTACCTGCTTCTGCAAAGCCAAGCACATAAATTGTTGCCTGCGGATTAAGTGTTACAGGAAAACGCAGTTCCATGGAATATTTTGCAATAAAAGCAGCACCTCCCTGTGGAGATACAGATCCATTATCATCATAACCTCTTAAAGCAATAATTTCCCTTCCATCTAATGAATAACCTGTAAGTCCGCTACCTCCTAAATAAAAACGTTCAAATGGAGCTGTCCCTACTTTAGAGTTGTAGGTGGTTAAAAAACCAAAACCGGCAGAGGTACGCAATATAAGGTTACGGGCTTCTTTACCGTCAGTTCCTCTTTTATTGGTGATTGGAGTGAAAAATTTCGCTGTAAACTTATATTTCTGATATTCTACAAATTTATAGCGCTCCTGATCTGTAATGGCAGAACTTCCATAATCTTTATTGTTAAAAAAAGAATAGGGAGGGGTAAACTGGCCAGTTAGTGACAATTGAGAACCTCGTGTTTCAAAAATAGGCTTATCAATGGAGTTTCGTTGTATAGTTACCTTATAATAAAGATTATTGGCATAACCCTGGCTGAAAGAAAAGAACGACCTGTAATTATTTAAAGTATAATATTGATAATTTAACTCCTGGTATAATGTAAAATAATCATCCGGGCGTTTTAACCGTTTCCCTAATCCTACTGACAATCCCAAAATATCAATTGACTGACGGGATGGAGTTCCATCACTATTTTTTGCCGACTTAGTGAAGCCGTTTGATTGTATTGAATAGTATGCTGTAGCACTTAAAGAGTTTGGTTTTTTACCTCCCAACCATGGTTCTGTAAAAGAAATATTATATGACTGGTAGTATAACCCATTTGACTGGGCGCGAACACTTAACCTCTGCCCATCACCTGATGGTAAAGGTCGCCAGGCCTCTTTCCTGAAAAAATTTTTGCTTGAAAAATTATTAAATGATATTCCCAGAGTTCCAACAACTCTGCCACCACCATAACCACCCGAAAGTTCAATCTGATCAGAAGGTTTCTCTTCTACAGTATATTCAATGTCAACAGTTCCGTTGGCTGGATTCGGAGTAGGCACAACATTCATTTTTTCCGGATCGAAATAACCAAGCTGTGATAGCTCACGCTGTGTACGGATAATGTCCGATCTTCTGAACAGTTGTCCGGGTTTAGTACGAATTTCACGCAGAATTACACGATCGTTGGTTTTTGTATTACCAACAACAGTTATTTTATTTACAATTGCTTGCTTTCCTTCATATATGCGCATTTCTATATCAATAGAATCATTTGCTACCATTATTTCAACCGGAGTTACATTAAAGAACAGATAACCATCATCCATATATAAAGAACTGATATCATTACCATTTGGATTCATAAATAGTTTAGCATCCAATTGTGATTGGTCATAAACATCGCCTTTTTTAATCCCTAATACATTGTTTAATTCTTTACTGGAATATTTACTGTTACCCACCCAGTTGATATTTCTGAAGTAGTACCTATGCCCTTCATCTATCACTATATCAATGCTTACACGATCACTTCCCACACGATACATAGTATCTTTCACAATTTTAACATCACGAAATCCTTTTTCATTGTATTTTGCCAGAAAAGCCTTTTTATCTTTTTGATAGTTGTCTTCGTCAAATTTGCCAGAATTAAAAGGATTCCACCAGTGTCTGCGTTTAGTTTCTTTGAATGTTCTTCTTAATTTCCATGTTTTAATAGAGTTATTACCAATAATGTTGATATCCTTTATGCGTACCTTACTTCCTTTTGTAACATTAATCATAAGCACTACACTGTTTTCAATCTTGGGATCTTTTTCTTCGGTTATATCAACCTTTACATCCATATATCCTTTGTTGATAAAAAACTCTTTCACCTTAACAGAGGTTGAAGAAACTAATGCATCCGTTACTACTTTGCCTTTTATTAATTTTATTTTTTCACGCATATCATCCGCTTCACTTTTTGTCATTCCACGAAGTGAGAATTTCAATAATCTGGGACGTTCCAGAACTTCAATGTTTATAAAAATGATTGACCCCTGAATTTTAGTAGCCTTGATTTTAATATCCTCAAAAAGCCCCTGCTTCCATAGATTTTCAATAGCAGTAGCAAACTTATCACCAGGAACTTGTACCTTATCACCTACGCTTAACCCGGATAATAATGTTAATACATTTTGGTCGAGGTGATTGGCACCAGAAATAGTGATACCACCAATTTCATATTCTTTAGGAGCAGAAAAATCAATAGTTGCAGAGTCTGCCGTACCAATAGCAATCTGCGCATTCAGTGCTATTGAAAGTATTAAGAAGCTAAATAAAAATAGTAATCTACCGTACATTGGTGGTGTTTAAGAAATTAATTGCTCGCTGGTTTTGCCAAATCTGCGTTCGCGGGTTTGATAGTCGAGTATGGCTTCAAACAGATCTTCTTTTCTGAAATCAGGCCAAAATTTATCCGTAAAGTAAAGCTCAGAATATGCCAACTGCCATAACAGAAAGTTACTAATTCGATGTTCTCCGCTGGTGCGGATCATCAGTTCGGGGTCTGGAATATTATAAGTACAAAGATAGTTTTGAATAGTGCTTTCATTTATTTCTGCTGCCGATAGTTTTTTATCTTCTACTCCCCGGGCGATCTGCCTGACAGCATTAATTATTTCCCATCGTGAACTATAACTTAAAGCAAGCACGAGTGTCATACTGGAATTGTTTTTTGTATTTGAAATTGCCTCCTGCAATTCATCATAACAATCTTTGGGAAGGCTTTCCAAATCACCAATTGCCTGCAAGCGAATATTGTTTTTATTAAGTGTTTCTGTTTCAATATTTATGGTATGAACCAGTAACTTCATAAGTGCTGCTACTTCTTCCTGTGGCCGGTTCCAGTTTTCAGTTGAAAAAGCATACAATGTAAGGTATTTAACTCCAATCTCTGCAGCTCCTTCAACGGTATCTCTTACGGCTTTAACACCATTTTCATGTCCGAAAATCCGTTCTTCTCCTTGTTGTTTGGCCCATCTGCCATTTCCATCCATTATAATCGCAATATGCGATGGTAATTTTGAAAGATTAATTTTTTCTTTAATGCTCATTTTTACATTCCTATTATAATCAGGAAACTAATTTACTATATATAATATATTGTTATCCCTATACCCAATAATTCATTCGGGCACACGTCAAATTTCATACTCAGTGCTTCTTATTGAAATTTGTTGTAAACCCATTTATTTATAAACTCCAGGACATTTTGGACGCTTTTCTTTCAGTTTGATTGTTAATGCCATTCCCGAAAAGCAATACCAGTCTTTAGTAGTAGGGTTGCCACGTTGTCTTCCTACGTTACTATAATTAGGGTCTGTTCCTATACTTCTGTCTGATAAATAACCTGCATTATAACCTCTTTTGGTAGTTATTAGAGCGGGGTCGTAATATCTTGTACTTACATCGTCTAAGTAGTCAGTAAATGTTTTTCTCATTCCCCATTCAATGGAAATACCAATGTTCTTTGATAAATTAATTTTTACACCAACACCAAACGGGATAGACAATTGAGTTAATTTATATTTTCTTTTTGAAGGCCCTCCTGGCAATCCCTGACCTTCTGTACCAAGTGGCTGAAGGTCTACCCAACGGTCATCAATTTGTCCTTTAGGATTGAATTTAAGGCCGGCAAGCCCTATAAAAATATAAGGTGAAAAACCATGATAATCATTCCCCATCTCATAATCAAGAAAATTAAATTCAAGCTGCCCTGATAACTCATATATATTAGATTTAAACTTTAAATTTCTTTGTTGCTGGGCAGCGGAACCTGCAAAAGAATCATCTCCTTCTACAGCTCCAAACAATACATTACCACGTAATGCCAGACGCGGATTAAAATTGTAACGAAAAACAGCACCCGCAGCCGGTTTGGTAAATTGATTAAAATGTCCTAAAGGATTTAAATCACCAATATAATAAGAACAGCCAAGAAAAAGTCCTATCTCCGCATTTTTCGCAGGACGTTGAGACCAGCTCCCGAAAGGAATTGAAGAGAAGTATAATGAAACAACTGATATAAATAGATGTCTTTTCAAATTATTATATAACTGTTATTTATCGTTTTTATTGTAAATAACCTGCCTGACTGCAACAAAAAAACAGTGCAGAAAAACAAATATATAAGAATTTTGCTTAGGAAAAGGTGTTAAAATTAGTTAATTGCGCTTGTCTAAGCCCCACAATAACTTATTACGAATGGTATTAAAAAAGTTTTGATTTTCAAGCTGTATAATGTTCATGCAAAAGTCCGCCTTTTTAATTACCAGTTCAACAGAAGAGTCCACTGTTTGATTACGCGAATCAAGCGAAACAACATAATGCATGCTTCTCCCTTCCACTTTAAGTCTTATAATAGTGTTATCAGAAATAACAAGCGGACGCACATTCAGATTATGCGGTGCAATAGGTGTAATAACATAATTTTGTGACCCCGGCATCACAATAGGCCCTCCACAACTCAGCGAATAGGCTGTAGAACCAGTAGGTGTGGCTATTATCAATCCATCTGCAAAATACGAATTCAGATAATCGTTATTAATATAGGTATGAATGGTAATCATTGAAGTACTATCCTTAAATATAGTCAGTTCGTTTAGGGCATAATTTACCTCACCAAAAAGATTTTCGGGCTCTGCAAGAGACAATAAAGCACGTTTTTCAATAGTGAATTTCTTATCTAGAAGCGCTTCAATCGCACTCGTTATTTCAGTTTTGGCAACATTTGCCAGAAAACCTAACCGACCGGTATTTATACCTAAAACAGGTATTCCTAAACTTCGGATAAAAGTCAGGGTTTCTAAAAAAGTACCATCGCCCCCAACACTCAACAGGTAATCTATTTCTTTATGTAAATCTGTGTGTATATTAAATGTTTTAATGCTCCCTTTTATTTCTGTTTTTTGTTTCAGAAAATTATAAAATGGCTCATAAACAACCACCTCAATACCATGCTGATTAAGTTTATCGAATAACACATGAAAAGGCTCGGTATTATCATTATCACTGACAGGACGTCCGTAAACAGCAATTTTCATTATACGCTACATATTTATATAATTCATAAATGAATCAAAACGATTTTTCATATCATCCTGGAAACGACTTTGATGAAACGAGGCTTTAACATTATAATTATAACGGTAAAATGTTTGCAATATCCTGGAAACATCTTCTCTGTTGACTTTAAGAGTTACTTCCATTTTTGTTGAATCTGCCGGTGATGTTATGTAGCAGCTAAGCACTTTACCATCATTTCCTTCGACAATCTGTGCTATTTGAGTTAATGAATAATCATAAACATTCATTTCCAGTACAATTATACCACCCGGTTCATTAATAGCAGCAAGCGAGCCAAATTGTTGTAATAAATTTGTTAAAGGTATCAAACCTAAATAATGCAGATTTTTATCCAAAACAGGTAAAACCGTAAGCTTCATATTTGAAATTAGTTTAATAACTTCATACAAATGTTGGTTTTCTGCTACAAAAGGGCGTATTAATGATAGTTTATGTGTTCCCAGCGGATCGTTTGTAATATTTAAATCAAGAATATCCGTATCCGAAATAAGACCTAAATACTCTTCATTATGCACGATGGGCAGATGTGAGACTTTAAACTCATCCATCCAGTTCATTGCCATAGAACCGGTATCAGAAGTTTTAAGAGGAGGTATTTCATCTGTTATAAGGTCTTTCGCTAACATAAAATCTCTTTATTCAATTTCCATATAAAACAGTTTTTACAGAAACTTATTTTATAAACCTTCACTAATTTTTTCAATCCTGTTTTAGAAAGTCTATTCACAAATATAACATCTTATTTTCGACAACAAACTATTCTATTTTTTAGCTTTGTATTCATTTTGATTAGCTATGAGTACAAAGTTAAGTGTAAATATAAACAAAATTGCCACCCTGAGAAATTCCCGCGGAGGCAATGTTCCAGACTTGTTGAAAGTTGCAATTGATTGTGAGCGTTTTGGAACTCAGGGAATTACAGTACATCCAAGACCAGATGAACGGCATATCCGGTATAAAGATGTTATTGATTTAAAGCCGCTTATCAATACTGAATTTAATATAGAAGGTAATCCAAAGGATCAGAAATTTGTAGATTTGGTATTAAATGTAAAGCCAACCCAGGTAACACTTGTACCGGATACAACAGGCCAACTGACTTCTGACCATGGGTGGGATACCATTACTCATAAAGAGTATTTAAAGGATACCATTTCAATCTTTAATTCTGCCGGAATCCGTACTTCCATTTTTGTTGACCCGGAATTACGTATGATTGAAGGAGCAAAAGAGGTTGGTACAAATCGTATTGAATTGTATACCGAAGCATATGCGAAACAATATCCATCCGATGCAGAGAAAGCTTGTGCCCCTTATATATTATCAGCCAAACTGGCAAATGAATTAGGGTTAGGAATAAATGCCGGCCATGATCTAAGCTTAGAAAACCTCCGATATTTTATACAACATATACCTGAAGTATTGGAAGTTTCAATAGGACATGCGTTGATTTCAGATACCTTATATTTTGGCCTGGAAAATACAATACAACTTTATTTGAGACAATTATCTTAATAATCTTTCGATAGATTTCATAATGAAATTATTTTACAGAAAGTTCGGGCAGGGCAAGCCTTTTATTATTTTACATGGTTTATTTGGGCAAAGCGATAACTGGAATACGCTTGCCAGACAATTTGCCGATGCAGGATTTGAGGTTTACACCGTTGATTTACGCAACCATGGACTTTCACCCCATAGCACTATCTGGAATTACCAGGTAGTGAGTGATGATATTTTTGAACTGGTAAATGAATTAAAATTACAAGATATAGTTATACTTGGCCATTCTATGGGGGGCAAAGTGGCAATGCAATTTGCAATTCGTCACCCCGAATTGCTTAATAAGTTAATTGTTGTTGACATTGCCCCAAAATATTACCCCCCCCATCACAAAGAAGTGTTACAAGCCCTGAATGCTGTAGATTTTGGAGTTGTTAAAACCCGAAAAGAAGTAGAACATATTTTGTCACAGTATATTAGTGATTCTGGAACCAGACAATTTCTTTTAAAGAATATATACTGGAAAGAAAATGGAGAGCTTGGCTGGCGATTTAATTTGAAAGTAATCACCGAAAATATTGAAAATGTTGGACAACAAACACCCAACAATGTCACTTGCAATACCCCAACACTATTTATCAGGGGAGCTTTATCCTCGTATATTTTAGATGCTGATACGGAGCTTATTCAAGCGATTTTTCCTTTTAGCCAACTCGAAACCATTTCAGGAGCAGGTCACTGGGTACATGCAGAAAGACCTAAAGAGTTCTTTAACTCTGTATTAAGATTTATTATCCCATAACACCTTTAAGAGATTTTATTTCAGCATTTTATGAAACACCAGACTTCTACAATTAAGAAAAAAAGGCTTGGGATAACACGGCAGAATTGATACCTTTGCTATCTATATTACCCCAACAATCACTCATTCAATGAAAGTTAATTATTATTCCGTTATTACCTCCATTTTATTTTTTCTGTCATTAGTATCATTTCACGCTCAGGCAAATAATGAATGGACTTGGACAGCAGAAAACCCTAAGTCTTTTATTGAAAACAAAGGGCAGTTTCGGACAAATAATCCCATGGATACCGTTCTTTACGCCTATGACGATGGCACAACCATGATTTATTTCACTACAAAAGGTATCATTTACCGTTTTTTAAAAGCCCTTAAAAAGGAAGAAAAAGAAGAAGAGCAGGAAAAGCAAAGAGAAAGAGAAAAAAAAATCGGAACCATTGAAGAATGGAAAAAACATGAGGCCGAGGAGCATCGGGTAAAATATAAAATCGGGTATGTCAACTTTTTATGGGAAAATTCCAATCCGAATGTTCAGATAATCGCACAGGAGCAAACAGAAGATTATTACAGCTATACATACAAAGAAAAAGATGGCGCATTGAAAAATAGTAATTATATCAAAGGATATAAAAAACTGATATATAAAAACCTCTATCCCAATATAGATGTTGAATACGTTTTTCACCCTGTGGATGGAATAAAATATACGCTAATTATACATCCTGGTGCCAACGTTTCTGCCATTAAAATGAAATATGATAATGATGTTGATCTTAAAGCAAACGGGGAATTACATATATCTACTTTATTCGGAAAAATTATTGAGCATGCCCCTGTTACATTTTATGCAAATAATACATCCTCCATTATTCCCTGCCGCTTCTCCAAAACAGGCTCAACAATATCCTTTAAAGTGGGTAGTCATGATCAGACAAAAACCATTTATATAGACCCCTGGGTGCAAACTCCCACCCTGTCTAACTCCAACTGTGTATGGGAATGTGAAAAGGATGGCTCAGGAAATGTATATATCATAGGGGGTGATATGCCTATGAAGCTCAGGAAATACAACTCTTCCGGCACAATGCAATGGACTTATACTACTCCCTGGGATACAGCAAATGGATGGCTTGGAACTTTGGCGACAGACCTGGCCGGGAATAGTTATATTACTAATGGAGCCAGTGATGCTGTAATACAAAAAATAAACTCTGGTGGTTCTATGCTGTATAGTACAACCGGTGGCATGAATGATGAATATTGGAATATTTCTTTTAATTGCGACCAAACAAAATTAATTGTTGGAGGAACCCGGTTAACAGGAATGCCATCCATAACAGGAGATGGAGTAATCTTTGACATAAATACCTCTGATGGAAGTGTTAATGGAGTTCAAATAGTTGGTAAAGCCCGCTCATCAATTGTTTTTGGATTCCCAATGGTTGTTGCTGAAGAGGTAAGATCCATGACCTCATCACGTGGAGCAAAATATTATTTCCTCACACTTGACACCATTGGTGCCATCAGCCAGAATTTTTCAGTCTGCCCTAATTCAAGCAACTTGTTCAACATAAACCATACGTATAATTTTGGTTATAAATGTGAAAATTATCGTCCGGAAAATGGAAATTCGGGCATGAAAGCCATAAAAGCCAATGGAAACTTTGTTTATACTCAAAATGGCACTACTATTCACAAACGTTCTCTTGCATCTGGCGCTATCCTGGCAAGTGCTGCTATAACAGGAGGTATTTCTACCAGCTCAGCCGGGTTTAATATGGCGGGTAACAGCGGTATCGATATTGATAGCTGCGGCAATGTTTATGTGGGTTCCGGTAACGCTGTTATAAAATACGATGCCAACCTTAACCAACTTTCCTCTACTCCCCTGCCATTTCGTGTTTATGATGTGGCTGTTAGTTACAATGGAGATGTTATTGTTTGCGGGGGCACAGGAGATAATTCCAACACTTCAAGAACGGGATATGTACAATCTGTTAATATGTCTGCATGCGATCCAATGATACTGTTTTGTTGCGATGCCACAATATGTCCTGCCGGCCCCTATTGTACAAATGATGCTCCGGTAACTTTAACTCCTTCAACAGCAGGGGGAACATGGACTGGCCCGGGAATCACCAACACCTCTACTGGCACATTTGACCCTTCTGTTGCAGGAGCGGGAATTCATACCATTATTTATACATTATCCTGTGGCTCTGATTCAATAACTATTGAAGTATCCTGCTGCGGTGCCAGCATTAACCCTGTTGGCAGTTTCTGCCTTGCCGATGCACCAACAACTTTAACCGCGGCTCAATCTGGAGGTACATGGAGTGGGCCGGGCATTACCAACGCTTCTGCCGGGACTTTTGATCCAGGTACTGCAGGAGCAGGCACACACACCATAATTTATACACTTAGCGGCTGTGGCAGTGACTCTATATTTATTTCGGTAGGTACTTGCGTTTCACTTACCGCTTGTCAGGAAACAAATGGAGACATCACCGCTACAAGTGGAACGGCTCCTTATAACTGGTATAACCAAACTACCACACAAGATTGCAGCGCATGCACATTTGGTTGTGCTTTTCCCCCCGGATGTGCTGTTAATATTACATCATGGACAAGCTTTGCAAGTGGAACTACTATTACTCCTTCAGGAACCTATCCGGTAAAATTAGTTGATAACAATGGCGACAGCTTAGTACTCAATAGCTTATCTTCATTACCAACCTGCCCATCAACCAGCTGTCCTAATATAACAACTACCGCTTCCAATATAATAGCTGCCAGTTGTCCCGGATTATTGGATGGCAGCTTTGATGCTTCTACAACAGGAGGTACATCACCCTGGGATTACACATTAAAAAATAGTGGCGGAACAACAGTAGCCACATTTTCAAATATTGCAGGAATACAAAGTTTTACAGCCCTTGCAGCAGGTATCTATACCTTATATTCTTTTGATACAAACAACTGTTCTGATACTATCACTGTTACTATTACTGAACCTTCAGGAAATATAACAACTGCCAATGCAGGACCAGACCAATCTGTTTGTAGTAATTCTGCAATCCTGGCTGGCAATACTCCCACTTCTGGTACCGGAGGGTGGTCATTAGTAAGCGGCACAGCTACTATCACCACTCCATCTTCACCTACATCAGGTGTTACCGGAATAGCCATCGGAACCATAGTTTTGGAATGGACAATCAGTGATGCCTGCACTTCTTCTTCTGACACAGTAAGTATTACAAATACAGGAGGAGGACCTGTAGTTACCGTTACTTCACATACTGATATTACCTGTTATGGCGATAATAACGGTGGTGCCACCGTATCTGCCAGCGGAGGTAGTGGAAACCTCACATACACATGGGCTCCAAGTGGAGGTAGTGATTCAATCGCTACAAACCTGCAAGCCGGAACATATACCATTTCTGTAACAGATACTGCAGGTTGTACCGGCATTGAAACACTAACCATTACAGAACCCACAGCTATTACAGTCAGCACTACTACCACTCCGGCCGGTTGCACTAATAATGGAACTGCTACGGCACCCGCAAATGGCGGAACAGGCTCCTTTACTTATTTGTGGAATACTGGTGAAAGCACTTCTACGATTAATAATTTAAGTGCCGGTACTTACACCATAACCGTTACAGATAGCCTGGGCTGCACAGAAACACAAACAGACACTGTTGCCTCAACCGGAGGAATAACAGTCGCCATCAGCCAGAGCGATACTATTAGCCTTGGAGCCTCCGTACAACTATCTGCTTCGGGTGGTAGTAGCTATTTATGGTCACCTACTACCGGCTTAGATTGCAATAACTGTCAAACCCCTGTAGCCAGCCCGCCAGAAACAACAATCTATTGCGTAATTGCTACTGACAACGGATGCTCTGATACAGCGTGTACAACCATTACTGTAATTGACGAAGACTGCTCAACAAATAATGTAACTGCAGGCGCTGTTTATGTTCCCAACGCGTTTACGCCTGATAATAATGATATTCTGAATGATGTATTTAAACCCGTAGTTAACTGTATTCATGATTATACGTTTTTAATTTTTGACCGTTGGGGAGAAAAGCTGTTTGAGACTTCAAACATTGATGAGGGCTGGAATGGATATTATAAAGGAGTTTTATGCAAACCCGATGTATACGTTTATAAAGTCACTTTTATAGATGACCCGAAAGGTAGTTATCATGAATACATTGGGCGAGTAGTATTATTAAAGTAGTGACATCTAAGCATAAAGCAATGCTACAGGGGCTTTATAAAGTAATAAAGCATAACAATAAGAACACCCTTGAGAATCTATATTTTAGTGCAATTTCATTCATTTTACTAACGAATAGACAAATAACCCAAATAATTGTATATTTGCTCGTGCATTAAAAAACATAGAATTAAAAGTATTTTAATGTTATTTTTTATAGAGTATTTTTATGTTAATAATTTTTTGGCATAAATTTTGGAAAAACGGAGAAACGAACAATCAAAATTTTATTATTTTAGCGGAATTAATAACAGTTAATTTTTTTCGCATAATACTAAAAGAATATTTTTAAACTTAATAAACCTAACAAATGAAAAAATCTGTTTTAAAACTTGTTTCAGGAGCCGCAATGATGACTGTATTCTCTTATACAGCTTTTTCGCAAACCTTCGAAGGTATTATCGAATTCAAAAAAGCTACAACTACAGATACTACCAATTATCTTTATTATGTTAAAGACAATAATGTTAGAATTGATGAGGTAGGCAGCAGATCACAAAAGGTAGAAGGCTCCTTTTTAGTAAATCTCGATAATAAAACAATGAAATCATTGAACCATGAGCGTAAACTATATATGGATCAACCAACCCCTTCAGATCCTGTTATCAAAGGCACTTGCACCGTTACCAAAGGCCAGAATGTAGTAAACCTGCAAGGTTATAAATGCACAGAACAAATTGTAACAAATAATACAGAAGGAGTAATTATCACATATTGGTTGGCTGAAGGCAAATTCTTCTTTTTTGATAAATTGTTACGCCATCTGAATAGAAAAGATAAAGCTTCTGTATATTATTTGCAAATACCTGACACAAAAGGAATGTTCCCAATGCGTTCTATACAAACTGATTTAAAAGGTAAAGAAACCGGCCGACTGGAAGTTATTAAAATAACAAAGAAAGCACTAAGTGCTGATGTATTCGAAATTCCAAAAGGATATAATAAGTTTGAAAAATAGAATTTATTTGTTCAATAACAATTGAAGAGAAAACGCCCATTCAAATAGTAAGAGTGGGCGTTTTTCTTTTGTCTCATCCGTAAATTATTCTTTGGGGCCAAATGAAATGGTATAACCTCTGTGAGGAATATACGCTATCGGATATTGTTTTTAAAAAAGGATAAGCAGAATTATTCGAAAAGCAAATTGGGATGGAGTATCAATATTTTAGTGCTGTTTATAAAATTTTCGGTTTTAATATTCGTATTTCAACAGCACTAATGAGCCTATTTTAGTGTGTTTTTCAGCAGGTTTGGACTTTTTTGCGTAGTTAATGCGATAAGAATAAACACCATCAGGAGCTTTTTTACCCTCAACCATTCCATCCCATCCTTTTTGTATATCATTTGATTCATAAATAATTTCACCCCAGCGATCAAAAATATACAAATTGAAATTTATCAGGTCGTTTCCATAAACATAAAATATATCGTTCATATTATCACCGTTAGGCGTAAATGCTTCAGGAACGTAAATAGTTTCAATATCATTCACCGTAATTGCTATTGTGGCGCTATCATAACAACCCGGACCATAAATAGCATACAATGTAATATTATAAATACCTGGAGCTGTATAAATTGTGGTGGTATTAAAATTTAATGAATCAATTGTTCCATTTCCAAAATCCCACAACCAATAGTTATAATTAGCACTATAGTTCTCTAATGACACATCTGTGCCCAAGATGATCTCACCTACTGTAGTAAGCTGAAATGCTGCATCAGGGCGTAGATTTACATTTACAGCGGCAATAATGGTGGTATCATCCTCACAACCCAATGCGTTTTTAGCAGTTAGGGTAACATTATAAATTCCCTGATTGACATAAGTGTGTATAGGCGGCTCATTTCCGGTATAAGTGCTTCCATCACCAAAATTCCAGCTCCAATAGGTTGCGTCAATAGAAGCATCGGTAAAAAGAACTGTTCCGCCACTACAAATCACTGTGCTACTTTGTGTAAACGCTGCCGTTGGAGCCGGAAGAATATGTACGGTAGCATTATCATTGTCAGAACAGCCGTCTATTGAAGTCACTGTTAATGTAACATTATATGTTCCCGGGGTATAAGCATGCGAAGGATTTTGTAAAGTAGAGGTTGCGCTGCCATCTCCAAAATTCCATAACCAGGAAGCCGAACCGGGAGATACATCCATAAATTGTTCGATTAAAGGATAACAAACCGTATCATTGATGTATGAGATTTCTGCATCGGGTACAACCCATACAGAAATAATATTATTTCTTACTATTGAATCAGAATATATAAAATTACCAGCAGTTAGTTTAACCGAATAATTACCCGGAGTTGAATAAATATGAAGTGGATTTTGCAATGATGATGTAGGAGTTCCATCCCCAAAATCCCATTCCCACCAGGTAGCATTACCAGAAGTAGTGTCGGTAAAAAATACAGATGTGCTGCCACAAATTTGTGTTTGAGTATAGGTAAATCCGGCATAAACATAAGGAGCAACAACTATGTTCAATGTATCAGAACAAATACTGGTGCAACCATTGGTATCTGTTACAGCAACAGAATAATTATAGGTACCGGTAGCACCATAAAGATGAGTAGGACTTGCTGATGTATCTATACCACCATCACCAAAGTTCCAATTATAAGTAAATGGAGCACCACCTGAAACTACTGCATTAAAAGCTGTATTAGCACCGAGGTAATGGTTTTGCGAACTACAGCTAACGGAAGGTAATGGATTTACAGTAATTACAAAAGGCAAAGAGGTTACGGGAGAATTAAGCGGACAGGCATAAGAGCTTGTCATTACACAGGTAATTATATCTCCATCATTGAAAGAAGATGAAGTAAAGGAACTTGTTGTAACCCCGGCACTTGTTCCATTTACATTCCATTGATATCCAGGGTAACCTCCCCCGTTTAAAGGCAAAGCATAAAAGGTGGATTGTTCGCCCTGGCAAATTACAGGATCAGAAGCAGAAACAAAGACATCAGTAGTTAAAAAAGGCACTACATCCACATAAAAAGTATCTATTTTAGACCATCCGCAGCAAGGCGATTTTGTTTTAAGAGTTATCATGTACTTTCCAAGTGTTGTTGGAAACGAATAGGTGAAGGTTGAGCTATTTCCTGTTTGGGCAGGAATAGTTGAGCCAGGGTTATAGATTTTCCAGTCGTAACCTAAAACGGTAAATGTAGTAGGGAATGTTGCAGAAAATGTTTCGGTATTACCCGGGCAAACCGTATCAGAGCCGGTAATAGAAGGAAGAACAAGTGAACCATCTGAAAAAACCCCCGTAAAATCAGTAAACATATAGGGAACACCATCTACAACAAGGGTAATAGAATGTCGTCCCATAGTAATATATTGTGTCATAACCGAATCACCACTGGCACTGAGCGGTACAGAGCCTCCATCAAAAAACCATTGAAGGATACCAGTTGCATTGGTGGTATAATGTATATCGGAAAACGTACAGCCCGTATTTTGAAGATAAATAGCCGGCTCTACAGTTGCTTTCATGTCTGATTGAGCAATAGCCACTCCATCAGGATCTTCATACAAAGGTAAACTTACTCCAGGAGATCCATTACCACCATTACCACCTTTACCACCCTTGCCACCGGCACCACCGGCACCACCCGTTCCGATATCGCATCCAATACCACCGCTACCAGCACCAGAACTGCCTCCACCATTTCCTCCGGGAGTACCACCCAAGCTACCGGCTCCCTGTAATTCTGTATTAAGGAAACAATCCTTAAGATAAGTATTCACACCATTGGTATCAATATAAATTCCAAAAGAACCACCACCACCTTGTCCGCCAGTAGCACCAAAACCACCTTCTCCACCTTCGCCACCACCACCGCCACCGGGGCCGGCACCATTATTATTACCAAAACAGGTATTTACGCAACCTTGTGAGCCACCGCCACCACCGCCACCACCGCCACCACCATGATCTCCCTGGTCGCCATCCTGGCCATCACCAGGAATAAAATATGTACCAAAGCCCACTATTCCGTTGGCACCATCAGCACCATCGGCACCATCGATACCATCGGCACCATCAGCACCAATACTTGCAGGAGTCTGGTCACAACCAAAAGAGATTGGCATTCCACACATTCCAAATCCACCAGCACCACCGGCACCACCACCAGTACCCAAACCTACCTGACCTGGCGAACCATTAGGGGCTGTTCCTCCTAAACCAAAGCATACACCCGTTCCTCTTGCACCACCATCTCCGCCATTACCACCCGCATTACTTCCCGGATAAGAGCCGGAACCACCGATACCTCCGGCAGTACAACAACCTCCATCTTCATCTCCCGGTTCACCAAGTGAGCCATTAGCACCATTTACCCCATCAGTGCCAAGTATACCATCATCACCTCGGGTACCATTTCCGGATGTAATGGTAAGACGTGAAAAGATGTAATTATAACTGTTTGTAACATGTATTCCATAAGTGCTTGCGCTATTAGCGCTGACAGGAGCATCACTGACATTAATGGTGATGTCATGAATGCTGAAGTTATTAATGCTGCCGCATTCCACCGCTACAATACGGTTGGGATTCGCATCTATATTTGATGAATCTCTGAAAATTACTGTTTGCAGGGAGTTTGTTTTTTGCCAGTTGTTAGCCGGGTCAAAACCACCTTCCATGGTGATACCGCTTATCATAGGAAGATTGTTAGCAATTGTATAATTGCCAACAGCAAGCCAAAGCTGGCTGTTGGTAGGGCTGACAAGGGTAAAAGCGTAGTCAATAGAAGCCGGATTTGCAATAGTGCCTGCGGTTCCGCTGGAAGCTCCTGTTGGAGTAACATAAATAATATTACACTCCTGGGCATAAATACTAAAAGTTTTCCAGAGTAGTGGAAAAATAATAGTTTGTAAGAAGAAAATTTTAACTAAAAGTCTGTATCTCATTCTAAAAAAATCAATCTGCGAATTACGAACCTGCCTTAATTTTTATTCCCGTATTGATACAAAAGCATATAATATGGTTGCTCTAATAAGCAAATTATTTTTTTTTAGAGCCTATTTAAAATTAAATAAATTTCAAATAGGCTCTTACTCTTGGTAAACAAGTTTTGTGTAATGCCTTTGTTCATTATATTCCAGTTCCAATAAATACATTCCAGGAACAAGTTTTTCGCTTATCTCGTTTAATTTCAGCTGTTGTTCGCCTTTATTAAGGCTTTTCTTTTCAGAAATTATTTTTATTCCTTCTATATTTAGAAGGGAAATAGTTAATGTGCTTTCTTTAGGTGCTGAAAATCCGATAGTTAGTTCAGAGGAAAAAGGATTTGGGAACACATGAATATTTGAATCGGAGAGTTGGAATTCATCAATTCCCACGTTAATTTTTACAAATGTTGGTTTATAAGTAGTATCAGAGCATCCGTAATCGTTAGATACAAGTAATGATATGTTATAGTTTCCGTTTGCAGAATATATGTGCATAGGATTCTGCAAATTACTGGTATCTCCATCGCCAAAATCCCACAGCCAGGAAGTAGCATCTACTGAATTGTCGGCAAAATAAACAGTATCTCCATGCTGGGATAGATATGCCTGGAAGTTTGCTACAGGCCTTGGATATACATAAATCTGACCTGTTACAATTGAGGTATCGGTTCCGGTTGCACCAAATGCCATTAACGTTACTGTATATAACCCGGAATTCAAATAAAAATGAGATGGGTTTTCTAATACAGATGTAGTGCCATCGCCAAAGTCCCATAGATAAGTAATTGCATATACACTGGTATTAAAAAAATCTACTTTTAATACAGGACAACCAGCGTCAGTAGATGTTTCGAATCCTGCACTGAGTTCTGTAGAAATGATAGCAGTACCAGAGCAACTACCGGCACATCCATTAGAATCAGTCACATTTACCTGATAATCATATGCTCCGGCTATCTGATAGATGTGTGATACAGAATCTCCGGCACCAGCAGCTCCATCACCAAAGCTCCAGGAATAAGAAAAAGGAGCAACACCTCCGGAGGTTACTGAGGCGGACAAGTTTGTAGGCATTCCCGATATGAATGATTCAGCAGTACAAGTAACCACCGGAGGATCGATAACCGTTACCCCAATAGAGCTGGAAGTATCTTTCTGACCTGTTGAACAGCCAAGAGAAGATGTAACGACACAAGAAACACTATCAGCATTGGCAAGGGAGTTAGAAATAAAAACAGGATAATTTCCTCCCGCAGGATTTCCATTTACCAGCCATTGGTAGGAAGGAGTTGTTCCGGCATTGGTTGCGCCAGCACTAAAGGTGAATGAAGCACCACTACACGCTATATTCGAAGGGCTTTCAGACTGAATTTGTATTTCAGGCATAATTATACCTTCAACATGTACAGTCATTGTATCCGGGAATGATTCTCCGCAGCAGTAATCTACAATTCGAAGGATTATCTGATAAGTACCTGCCGAATCAAAGGAATAAGTAGCATTTTGGAAAGCGGAGCCCGTAATTGTATCAATGATAGTATTATTTTTCACAATATACCAGATGTAGTCATCAGCGGTAACGGATGATGAATAGGTAGCCGGAGTATTTACACATACATTGCTATCAGCAGAAGTTATATCCGGGATGATTCCTGCACCGTTGCTGAAAATTTCAATAAAATCGGTATAGGTGTATGCAATTCCATTATTCACCATTGTAAATGTTTTTCTACTCTGTGTAGTATATTTAGTGGTAGCTGTGATACTATTACCAGATGCAGGGGAGGCTCCTGCTCCAAAGAACCAGATGACGGTTCCTGTTGCGTTTGTTGAAAAGGTTACAGGGGCGTTGGTGCATCCCGAATATTTAACAAATACAAATGGCTGTTGAAGTGAATAAACGTTTTGTTCAGAAACAGGCGTACCTGCACCATCCTCATACAATAAGTAAGTCTCCCCATCAGAGCCAACGCCACCATTTCCGCCATTACCACCTTTTCCACCTTTTCCGCCATCACCGCCAGCGCCAACATAACCATTAGCTGCTCCACCTTTTGTTCCACCTAAACCTCCTGTTCCGCCAGCACCACCATTACCACCAACACCTCCAAATCCGGGATTTCCGGAAGTCATTTTGGTATCTTTTATAACTCCGTTTGCTCCATTGTTATATATATATATGGCGAAAGAGCCTCCACCACCGGTTCCACCCGTTCCAGCGGTTCCACCCTGCGCGCCTTCACCACCACCACCACCACCGGCACCGGTACCATTATTATTTGGTGGAAGTCCGAAAAGACAATCATAAGGAATACCACCAATGGAGCCACCACCACCACCACCACCACCACCACTTCCATTAGTGCCAATAGTTCCTGATGTACCATTGCCAGGCACATAAAAACCACCTGTAAAAGAAGCGCTGCCATTGTTACCATTGGTTCCGGAAAGTCCATCTGCACCATCAGTACCGGGAGCACCATCATTCAGCGAGGTACGAGGCGGAGTAGAAGGATAAATACATGTTATAATTTTTTGTCCCCCCATACCACCGAAGCCTCCTCCACTGCCACCTATTTGGCCATTCTGGCCAGGATAACCATTCGTTGCATGGCTGGGATCTCCGCATAGGGCACAATCAGCGGTACCTCTTTCTCCACCATCACCGCCATTCCCCCCGACAAGACTTCCTGGGAAAGAACCGGATGCACCTAATCCTCCAGACCGTGGACCGGCATCATGGTCTGAGCCATCGTCACCCGGAAAACCATTTGCAGCAGAAATACCACTATTTCCATTGGTACCAATTGTGCCATCACCAGCATTACCAGCAATTACTTTACAACGTACAATTTGATAGTCGGAACATCCGCTCAAATGAATTCCATAAGTAGAAACACCGCCACCAAAGCCATTTGAAGTTCTTATTGTTAAATCCTGAAAACGGAAATTGGATATATTGCTGCAATACACTGCCACCAAACGATTAGGGTTGGCTTCTATATTAGAATTATCGCGGTAAATAGTTGTTGCAGTAGAGTTGCTCTTTTTCCATGTAGAAGCATTAAACCCTCCTTCAATAGTAAGGTTGGCTTTCATATTGATTGCAGCGGAAATATTATATGTTCCGGATGCCATGTGAATTTTATTATCTGTTGCAGTTGCCAGTGAGAGTGCATAGGCAAGCGATGCCGGAACAGCCTTTGTGCCAGCAGTTCCGGAAGAGGCTCCGTTTGGAGTCACATAAATTATAGTGCATTGTTGGGAGAACACCTCTCCCCCAGCTCCTTTCCATAAGAGTGGGAAGAGAAGAATTAGTGTGAATAGAAGTTTATATTTTAGTTTTGATGACATTGAACCTCACCCCAATCCCCTCTCCTTTTAAAGGAGAGGGGTGATATTTTTAATTTATAATTATCTTTTTCACTACAACCCTTTCTAATTGCTGATTTCCATTATTCACAGAGCTTCCGGACAATTGAGAAGCGGGTAAAATCATTTTCACAAAATAAATTCCTTTGGGTTGATTGGTTAAATCAACAGATAATGACGCTATTTTTATATTTGATTTCTGATAGGTTACTTCACCAAGGGTATTGATAATTGTTAAAACTTCAATGCTTTCAAGGCATCCGGAACAATTTTCGATTTGCAATGTAAACTTTCCGTCATTGGGGTTTGGATAGATTTGTAGTTTATATTCTTCCACTTGTGTTTCTTCTACACCTACAGAGGATTGCATAACCACAACCACACTTGTTACTGAAGTAGTACAATTATAATTATATGAGGTGAGTGTTATAGTATATGTTCCCTCAGAAGCAAACACGTGTGTTGGATTTTGTTCATTGGAAGTAGAACTATCGCCAAAATTCCATAACCAGGCGTTAGAGTTAGCACTTGTGTTTGTAAACGTTACCATTCCCAAACCATTCAGGTAAACGGTATCATCAGATTGTGTAAATGCGGCTGTGAGGCCAAGTGATCCGCAGTTGTTCTGAATAGTAATTACGTCTGTAATAGTGTCAGAACAGGTAGTATTATTAACAATAAGAAAAACAGGGTATTGTCCGGCCTCTGTGTAGGTATGCGTTGGATTTTGCAGGGTGCTATTGGGCGAACCATCACCGAAGCTCCAATTCCAGCCAGAAGGCAAAGGAGCGGAGTTGTCAGTAAATGAGACAGCAGCACCAACTGTTCCTGTTGATGGAACATTAAAAGCTGCTGTAATTACAGGTAATACACTTAATGTAACACTGTCCTGTGCAAAGCATGCAGATGGACTTGTTACAGTAACTGCATATAGTCCTGCAGCAGCGGTTTGCAATGTTTGAGCATTACCACCTACAGGCGAGCCATTTAATGTCCAGCTATATGAACAACCAGGATTAGCGGCATCAAGCAATGGAAAAACTTCATTAGAGCATACGGTATAATTATTTCCTAATTCAATTTCCGGGTCTTTTATTACAAGCACCAGGGTATCTTTTCCTATGCATCCGGTAGCGCTTGTGACGGTAACTCTATATGTTCCGGCAGCTATTGTTTGTAATGTCTGTGCATTCATCCCGACAGGATTTGAATTCATTGTCCAGAGGTAACTTTGCATTCCGCTTAGTCCGGCATCTAATACAGGCAGGGGGTCTGTAGTACAAAGCATGATATCGGAGCCTAAGTCAATATCGAGTTCAGTGAAAATAGTTAAATTCATTGCATCGCTGCCGGAGCAGCTTCCATAACTTACTGTTACAGCATAGGTTCCTGCCAAGGATGTTTGGAATGTTTGTGAACTGCCACCTGCAGGGTTTCCATTGTATGTCCATTGATAGGATGCTCCCGGATTTCCGGCATCAAGCAATGGTTTTTGGTCAGTAAAGCACATAGTGGTGTCCAAGCCAAGGTTAACAGCAGGAGCTGTAATCACTTCAATTTCTTTTGTTTTTACTGAAGTTCCGCAACAACTGGTTGTTGTTAATATGATTGTATAGGTACCGGGAGTAGCAAAAGTAACATTACCCGGACTTTGTACTGAGGAAGTGGTAATTGAGCCACCCGGTATGTTCCAGTTGTATGTATTTGCTGTACCTGTGGTAAAAATATTTACCGCATCGCCCACACACACCACATCTTTAGAAGTGGATACTTCGGGGGGAGCAAAATCCGTAGGAATATTTATAAAGTTGGCAAGAGGATAAGGCACTCCATCTACAACTAATGTAATGCTTCTAAAGCCGGGCATACCACTATCATATTGAACAGAGACATTTGAACCTGAAGCATTAGAAGGATTGGCCCCAACACCGAATACCCAATCGACATTACCTGTTGCAGTGGTTGTAAAAGTAACGTCTGAGTTGGAGCATCCGGAAAACGTTGCAGTTACAGGAGGTTCAAAAGGGTTGTACATATTGGAGAACATCACAGGATCCTGTCCGGACTGCTGATAAAGAGTTTTACTAACCCCATCAGAACCATTACCACCATTACCTCCCACACCACCTTGTCCGCCTTGTCCACCCGGCCCCCCCTCTCCTATATTACAACTGTGTAAACCAGTAGAATCATTCATCAGATTACCTCCAAGTCCACCAACACCACCAACACCGCCAGCACCGCCAGTACCACCAGTGCCACCAGTGCCACCAGCTCCGGGGTTCATAACGCAGTCCCTTACAACACCATTAATTCCATTTGCCCAAACAAAAATTGCAAAAGAGCCACCAGCCCCTGCACCTCCATAACCAGTGAAACCAGCTTGTCCGCCTTCACCACCGCCTCCACCTCCGCCACCGGAGCCGAACACATAGCTGATTGTATCCCCATTGCCTGGGTCGAGTATAGCTGGCTGGCAACCTTTAGCACCGCCACCACCACCACCGCCACCGCCACCACCGTTGGTTCCCTGAGTTCCAATACTACCTGTTCCCGGCACATAAAATCCCCCGGTATAGGTTGCAGCACCTTGTGTGCCATTTAATCCGGGCAGTCCGTCTATTCCAATAGTACCAGGTTTTCCGTTATTCTGAGTAGGATCTCCCCAACATTGCTGGTAATACTGCATCTGGCAGACACCAGCTCCACCATTTCCTCCAAGCACTCCTCCATATCCTTGTCCGGCAAAGCCTGGGAGACCATCATTGGTATAATCGCCACTGGCGTTATATACTACAAAGCCGAGAACACTATGTGTGTCAATGATAAACCCCCCTCTTTCACCACCGGTTCCACCTTGTCCACCAGCATAACTTCCAAGGAAAGAACCGCTTGCACCAGCTCCACCCAAACGACAACAGGTTCCACCACCTGTATCATGATCTCCTTCAGAGCCTGTTTCGCCAATATTGCCTACTGCTCCAAGCATCCCGGGAGTTCCTGGTGCACCTGGCAGTCCGCCAGATCCATTGCCTGTGTTTATTTTACACCTTGATATGATATAATTAGTACAGTTATTAATATATATTCCATACACACTAACTCCATCTCCAACGGCATCGGCAACATTAATGGTAAGGTCAAGCAAACGGAAGCCGGAAACATTAATGCAAGAAAGAGCTACCAGGCTATTGGGGCTGGTTTGAATGTTTGAATTGTCGCGTTCGATTATTGTAGGGGTTGTATTGCTTTTTACCCAGGTGGTGGCGTTGAAACCACCTTCGATAGTAATATTGGCTGGAATATTTAATGTGTTGCTGAGGCTATAAGTTCCTTCAGCCATACGCATAATCTTATTGGCAGAGTTGATAAGTGTAAGTCCGTATGTGAAGTTAGCAGGGGTTGCTTTTGTACCAGCAGTTCCGCCTGATGCACCGCCAGGGGTTACATATACATAACCACATTCCTGCGCAGTTGTTGCTAAAAATGCGAAGAGAAAAAAAAGGAGAATAATAAAAGAATTGTAAAAAGTTTTTCTCATTTAAAACACATTAAATTGGGCTTTGACGATACGTCCAAAACGAAGGGTAATAATAGGAAAATAATTGAAAACATCCAAATAAAAGTCCTAAAATCAGACGTTCTAAAATGATTTTGGCATGTGAGTACTTTTAAAGAATAAGTTGATTGGGTTAAGATTCAGTATATATTAAAGCAGAAACGGGGTAAACTTTAAACATTTTTATGTTCATTACTTTATTGTACAATAAAAAAAGATATTTTTTGTTTTTATAGTTTAGCCCGAACTTAATCAAACAATTTAACTAATGGTGAAAGAAAAAAAGATTTTCGTTCTTGATACGTCAGTAATTATTTATGATCACACATCTGCAAAAAGTTTTCAGGAGCATGATGTAGTAATTCCTATAACTGTTTTAGAAGAATTAGATAACTTTAAAAAGGGTAATGACACTAAAAATTTTGCGGCAAGAGAATTTACACGTTATATAGATAAAATCTCGAAAGGAAATACATTACAGGATTGGATACCTATTAATGGCAGGGGACATGGCATGATTAAAATAGAGATGCATCATGGTTCGGCTATTGATGCGGAAAAAGTGTTTGGGGAAAGAAAAGCAGACCACCGTATATTAAATACTGCTCTTTACGTTTCAGAACAGTATCCAAAGAATAAAGTGATACTTGTTACCAAAGATATCAACCTGCGTATCAAAGCAAAATCGCTTAATCTGAATGCGGAAGATTATGAAACAGGTAAAATTAAAGATGTAAGCGAGTTGTATACCGGTTGTAGTGAATTACAGCGGGTACCAGCAGAACTCATTAATGAAATATATGAGAAAGGATTTTGTGAGCCGTCAGCACTTTTAAAAAAACAAAAACCGGCACCGAATCATTTTTATATATTAAAAAGCAGTGCTAAGTCAGTGCTGACAACATACAGTACCAGCAAAGATCTAATAGAGCGAATAAAAAAAGTGACTGCTTTGGGGGTATCTCCGCAGAATGCAGAGCAGGCATTTGCTTTGGATGCAATACTTAACCCGGAAGTTAAATTGGTTTCTATACAAGGTGTTGCCGGAACAGGTAAAACCTTATTATCATTAGCGGGAGCATTGGAGCAACGCAGAAATTTTCACCAGATTTATTTAGCACGCCCTATTGTACCACTTAGTAATAAAGATATTGGTTACCTGCCGGGAGATATTAAGTCAAAATTAAACCCGTATATGGAGCCTTTGTGGGATAATTTAAAATACATAAAAGGACTGTTTACTGAAAAAGACAGAGAATACAAGCAAATAAATGAAATGGTTGAAAACGAAAAGTTGGTAGTTTGTCCGTTAGCTTATATCAGGGGACGTAGCTTATCTAATGTGTTTTTTATTGTTGACGAGGCACAAAATCTCACGCCACACGAGGTAAAAACTATTATTTCCCGTGCCGGAGAAAACACCAAAATGGTATTCACGGGTGATATATACCAAATAGATACTCCTTATTTAGATACACAGAGTAACGGTTTATCCTACCTGATAGACAAGCTGAAAGGCCAAAATATATACGCCCATATTACACTTCAGAAAGGAGAGCGTTCAGAACTGGCTAACCTGGCGAATGAGTATTTGTAATTTTAATTAACTAATAATCCAAATCACCGTATTCTAATTTTTTGCCTTGTAATCTGAGTATAACCCTGCAAATGAGGATAAAGAATGGAACATACATCATGGCATGAGGAATGCCAAAGTGTTTTAGAATAATTTCCGATTTGCGTTTCAGACGTTCTGAGATTAAATACATTGCTGGTACTAATAACAAGGTTAAGAAAGTAGCAAATCCAAGTCCGAAAATCATTGTCCAGGAGAGAGGTCCCCAGAATACAACACTATCTCCGCCAAAATAAAGATGAGGGTTGCCACTGGCAAACAATGTCTGGAAATCAATATTTAGGCCAACTGCCAATGGAATAAGCCCTAATATTGCCGCAGCTGCTGTAAGTATAACAGGAGTCATACGTGTACGGCCGGCTTCTAAGGTAGCAGTGTAGAGGCTCATTCCTTCCTTACGTGCCATCTCTGCAAATTCAATTAAGAGTATTCCATTACGTACCACAACACCTCCGAGCGCAATAATACCAACACCTGTCATTACAATACTCATATTCATTTTAAATAGGGCAGTACCAAGCAATACACCTATAATGCTAAATACTATTTCTGATAAAATGATCAATGGTTTTCCAACAGCATTGAATTGAAGTACCAGGATAAGCAACATTAAGGCAATAGACGAAAGTAGTGCCGTACCAAGAAAAGCACCTGTTTCGGCCTGTTCATCCTGCTGGCCTGTCATTTTTATTTCAACCTTACCATTAGGAGTATAGCCAACTAAGGCCTTTTTAACCACACCCACTACTTCATTTTCATTGTAACCTTCTACCACATTGGAAGAAAGGGTGATCACGCGTTTTTGCATTTTGCGTTTTATACCACCATAGGTATTGCTGTATTCAATAGTACAAAAGGCAGACAGAGGCACACTGCGTAACATGCCACCCATATTCATATCGCGGAAAGTGATTTTTAAGTTTCGTAATGCTTCTATATTATTTCTTTGATCGGACTTATATCTTAATTGTATGGGGTATTGATCATTTTCATCACGGAATTTGCTCACTTCAGCACCAAATACAGCATTCCGGATTTCCATACCAATAGTTGCAGTACTGACTCCTTCGCGGTTTGCCCGCTCTCTATCAATATTAAAAACGATTTCGGGTTTAATAGTTTCAAAATCGGATTTCAGATTTTGTACACCGGTAATTTTTTGTTCATCGAGGTAACGTTTTAATTTTATCGAATTATACACCAATTCATCAAAGTTGTCTCCACGAACTTCAATATTAACGGGTTTAGACACTGGTGGCCCCGCTTGTTCCTTAGCCACAGTAATTTCTGCTCCGGGAATATCCCAACGCAAATTCTGCAATTGTTTTAAATAGGCAGAAGTTGATTGACCATCTCTGTTTTTAAAATCAACAAAAGCAATGGCAACTTTACCTCTGTTAGGATATTCACTTTGATCCTGATCCTGGGGGTCGGTTGTACCTCTGGTAACATTTGTGATAACTGATTTAACAATTTTATTAGAATCACCTATTACATTGTTTACCTTTTCTTCAACATGAAGCATTACTTCATTCGTTTTTTTAGGATCTGTCCCAACAGGTAGTTTTACATAGATATAAACAAAGTTAGGGTCACCCTGAGGGAAGAATACAACTTTAGGGCTGCGCATTGCAAAGAAAGCGATTGAAAAAACAAATAAACCAACAATTCCCCACATTGCCCTTGAAGGATGTTTCAGGAAAGCAGCTAAAACCCGGGTGTATGCATTTTGAAATGCCGGCCATATTTTTGTCTGGAATTTTTCAATCAGTTTATGTAACCAGAAACGGTGAATCAGCATAAAAAGAGCAAAGAATAAAACAAGGTTGGCGAATGCATGATGCCCTCCAAGATGAGCTATAATTGCAGCAATCACATACATTACTAATTGTAATTTAGCAAGATTAGTGAGCTTTCCGTATTTTGCTTTTTCAACATCATGTGGTTTCATAAAATCAACCGCAAATACAGGATTAATAATATATGCAACCACTAAGGAAGCCAGAAGCGTTATAATTAATGTGATTGGCAGGTAAAACATAAATTTACCGATGATACCACTCCAGAATAAAAGGGGAACAAATGGAGCAAGTGTAGTCAATGTTCCGCTAAGTACAGGTAAAAACACTTCGCCAGCCGCCATTTTAGCAGCAGTAACTATATCACGCTTTCCATTATCAAATAAACGATGAGTGTTTTCAATAACCACAATGGCATCGTCTACCACAATTCCTAGTGCCAAAAGGAATGCAAAGAGCACTATCATGTTCATAGTATAACTAAAATCAAAAGCTCCTCCTATTGCAGGCATTACCCAAAAAGCGACAAACATTGACAAAGGCACTGATGCAGCAACAAATATGGCATTGGTAACACCCATAAAGAACATTAAAATGAAGGTTACCAAAATAAAACCAATAATAATGGTATTAATCAAATCGTGTAATGTGCTTCTTGTTTTTTCTGATTGGTCACCTGTAATAGTTACTTTCAGATCTTTCGGAAAATTTTCCTTTTGCATTTTATCAACCAGTGCATACACTTTGTCAGAAGCGTCAATCAGATTTTCACCGCTTCTTTTAATAACGTTCAGTGTAATTACGTTTTTACCTTCCAGTCGTGCGTAGCTTTCCTGTTCCTTGTTGGAGTCAATAACTTCAGCAATATCCTTTAAATATACTTTTGCGCCCGAGCCGGAAGAAACAACTAAGTTTTTAATCTCATCAACTGTTTTAAATTCTCCTTTTACGGACAGACTACGTTTCATTCCATCCATTGGTACAAGTCCACCGGAAATATTCATATTTTCAAATTGCACAGCACGCTGAATATCACCCAATGAAAAATTAGCGGCCTGCATTTTAAACATATCAATATTGATTTGAATCTCACGTTCTAAATCACCCACCATTTGAACACGAGAAATTTCTTTCATTCCTTCAATCCTGTCTTTTACATCATCGGCATATTGTTTAAGTTTGTTTAAATCCATATTGCCTGCAATGTTCACATACATAATAGGCAATTCAGAAAAGCTTACCTCCATTACATTTGGCTGCCGCGTTAAATCCTTTGGCAGATCAGTAGCGGCTTTATCTACCGCATCTTTTACTTTTTGCTTTGCATCGGCCACATTCATAGAGGTATTGAACTCCACCATAATTACCGAAACATCCTGTATAGAAGTAGAATTTAATTTTTTAACTCCGGCAATACCTTTTAATTGTTTTTCAATTGGTTTAGTGACAAGGTTTTCAATGTTTACCGGAGAGTTACCAACATAAATAGTATTTATATAGATTGTTGGAACTACTATATCCGGGAAACTTTCTTTAGGCAATTTGTTATAGGATGCTATACCTGCAACAACAATAAAAAATGTAAGTATGTAAATACTTATTTTATTATCAATTGCCCAGCTGGATGGTTTGAATTGTTTGAAGTTCATAATTGGAATACCTCTCTCCGGCTCTCCCCACAGGGGAGAGAGGTTTAATAAAATAATTATCTTTAATCCTCCCGCTTCGGGGATAGAAGGAGGGGTTTTTTTATTTTTTATATATTATTGCATCGCCTTCATTGATTACATCATAACCAAGGGTAACTAATAAATCATTTTCTTTTAAGCCTGATTTGATTTCTGCTTTGCCACCGTATTCTTTACCTAAAGTAACAAGCCTTTTTTGTGCTATACCGTTTTCTGCAACAAAAACAAATGTTGCATTATTTTCATCTTTTTGAATGGTACGAACCGGAATGACCATCGTTGGCTGATCCGATTGATAATCATTTGCTTTTAAGCGAGCCACCATATTGGGATGATATTCTTTTCTACCATCCAATAACACCTCTACAAGAAATGTTCGTGTAGCAGGATTAATTGCCCGTGAAACGAAATTTACTTTTGTTATGAGCGAATCCTCCATATCAGGAAAATAAACAATTGCTTCGCTTCCTTTTTTAATTTTAGAGGCATATGTTTCAGCAACATCCGCTTTCACTTTCAGATTAGAGAAGTTAATAATACGTATTGCAGGCATTCCAGGAGCAACCATTTGTCCGAGTTTTATATCAACAGCATCCACTGTTCCATTGATAGGGGAAATTATTTTCGTCATTGCCAACTGCTGTTGCAGCAATGCCATTTTTTTCTCCATACTTTCTTTATTTGTTTTTGCCTGCAGGTATTGAACTTCAGTTCCTATTTTCTGATCCCACAAGTTTTTTTGTTTTTCATAAATCTGTGCTATCAGATCATAATTTATCTGTAAATCGGCAATACTCTGGTTAATTGTACGCGCATCTGTTTCAGCAAGTACATCACCTTTACTAACATTGTCACCTGTTTTTACATTAATTTTTGTAATAGTACCAGGCATTTCGGTGCTGATAGCAACATTTTCATCTGCATCAACCCTTCCCTGAACATCAATGTAATTTTTAAATATCTCTGACCTGAGAGCAAGAACAGATACAGCAATACCATTTTGAACGGAATCACTTACCTGATTTAATTCTGTTTCCAATGCGATTATTTTTGACTTTATCTCAGCCTCTTGTTTTTTAAGATTTTCCAGTTCTGTTTTTTTATCCGTTCCGGAATTACATGCTATCATTAGTAATGTGATACTTGGTATTAAAAAAAACTTTTTCATCTGCCTGTATTGTTGAATTATAAGCCTCACTCTTTATTCCTCTCCAAAGGAGAAAAGTGTGGGCGTATGTTGTGGTTTATTTATATTGTTGAAATTCTTTATTTTTTAAAAACAATTTTAATTTAAAGCACCATTTGCTTTATCAAAATCTATTTTTGCAATTAATGCGTCAAACAGTGCATTATAATAGTTGGTTTGAGATTCCTTCAAAGCTGTTTCAGCAGTGATAACTTCAATATTTGAGCCAACGCCCTGATCATATTTAAGTTTTGCCACGCGAAACACATCTTCAGCTACTGTCATGTTTTTCCTTTGATTTTCCAATGCCGCTGCTGCATTTTGTAAAATTGTTACTGAAGAAGAGAGTTCCAGATCAATAGATTTTTTAATAAACTCTAAATTATTTTCTGCTTTTTGCAACGACAACTTTGCTTGTTGTAAACGGTAGTTACGCTGTAAGCCTGTAAATAATGGCAATGTAATTTTGGCACCCACCAATGACGTTGGATACCATTTGTAACCGGTACTGAATATATTAAATGTGTTTCGCTGTGCTGAGCGGCCCATACTACCATATGCAAATGCATTTGGCAGGAAGGAAAATTTATTCCGTTTTAATTCCAGTTCGGCAATATGATATTGGGTTTCAAGCAAATTATACTCTATACGTTTTGCGTAATCAAATTTTTCGGCCGATACAGATGAGTTTACATCAAATTTCACATCGGTCAGTTTATCCGTTAATGTAAGCTCTGCATTAATATCCATTCCCATCTGGTATTTTAATAAATAAACACCCACTCTTAGCAATCGTTCCACCTTTTCATGTTCTGTTAACAGGTTGTTATAAGCAACTGTTAAACGGTCATAATCAATTTTTTCAACCAAACCATTATCCAACAGTGTTTTGGTATCATCCATCGTTTTTTTCAGACGGACAATATTTGCATCCATAAGTAATATACGTTCTTGGTTAATAAGGACTGTATAGTAGGCTTTACTCACGGCTGAAGCCGCTTCAATTTTACTGCGTTGAGTGGCTTTACCAGAAAGCTCAACATATACTTTTGATGCTTTCAGCCCCAGAAAATAATCTCCGCTAAATAATAGCTGGCTGGCATCAATACTGGCTGTTGCCTGATATTGAGTGCCAAATTTGGCGGGCAATCCTTCTCCTGGTTTATAAGGAGTTACAGGAGTCAATCCAAAGTAATATTGATTAACCCCAACTACTGTCGGGGTAATAAAATCGGGTAAAACGGTAGTAGGAATTTCTATAAAATCTTTTAAATCAAAACTGGAATTAATCTGCGGAAGTCCCATTCCTGTCACTTCTTTCACTTTGTTCTTTGCAATCTCTTCATCCAGCAGTGCATTTTTTATATTGTTTTGATTTTGAATTGCAAAATCAACAGCCTGCTGAAGAGAGAAAGAATAGGATGTTTCCCCTTCTTTTGTTTGACCAAAAGCGGTTATTGAAGTTAGACTGATACCAATAATTAATATGATTTTTTTCATGCCTTCCTATGAATTACTATCAACAAATCCCGAATAACTATCGGGACGAATTTTAAACGAATTAGTAATGAACAATTTAAAAGATTGTTGATTACTGTAAAATTGCTCAATTGCCAATATTGAATTATTCATCCTCCGTTACCTGTTTGTATTTATTTATCAACTTATGTCCTTTTAAAGTGCAGATGCCGTGCAAAAAATGATCGAGTAGAGCTAATTGTACATCAACAATTTTAAACTTATCAGGAGGAAATACATTGGGATTAAAGCCCATTTCTACTTCTTCCATCCTGAGTCGTGCAACTATTTTAGTGTTGATATCAGAACGCACCAAACCTTGTTCTATTCCACGTTTTACAGAATCTTCCACCATACGTTCAATAGTATTTTCCTTAAACTGTTTAAATAGCTTCCACGAATTAGGATGATATTTTTGCATATCATAAAATAAATTAGGATTCATTTGCGCAAACATTAACCCCAAACGTTTCATCATTTCAAAAACTTCTTCCACAACATTTGCTGAATCTTCTGATATTTTCTGAAATTCACACTCATTGTTTTTTGTTTGACGGATTACGAGTGTTTCAACTACTTCATTTTTGTCAGAATAGAATTGATAAATGGTTTTTTTTGATATTCCCAAATGTCTGGCAACATCATCCATAGTAACGCTTTTAATTCCATACTTAAAAAATAATTCTTCTGCACCTTTCAATATCCTGTCTTTTGTTTCCATTGTTTTAATTTTTTGCGCAACAAAACTAAGGAAACTTTTTTCATTCCAAAAGTTTCCGGGTGAATATTTTTCACAAAAACATAAACTGCTCAGTGTCAATGTTAAATATCCGACAAAAAGTAGAATGCATAGGGACAAAATATGGGTAGAATATTTTGTTCGGTTGGGCTGAAGCCCTTGATAATAGGGGTTTTACATTTGCCCCGACCTTAAGGTTGGGGCTGCTAAAATATCAATGATAATGGGGACTTTAGCCAAAATTATTAAAAAACTACCGAACTATTGAACAAAGAAATCAGTTGTTAACATTTAGCGCAACAGCAGTTAAGATCTGATGTTACGCAAAGAAAAAGATTTAAAAATGATAGACTTTTATACTTGTAATGGACAAAAGAATTGATAAAGGGTAATTTTCTCAAAAAGACAATAAAAGTGAGTGCTTTAAATAATTCATAATCACTATCATTGTCATTTCGAATCCTGCTGAAAGCAGGAAGAGAAATCTTTGCAATTGATTGACAAGATTTCTCACTGCGCTCGAAATGACAGGTGGAAATATAGAGATATTCTGAATTAGATATAAATTTAGCACAACAGCAGTTAAGATATAAAAAACTGATGACAATATTTATCCGGGTTCTTAAAACACCTAATTGCTGCGAAGCGAAATTTTAACACTGCAAATTTGAGTTTGGTGAATAAATACCTTGTGGAACCCTAAAAATTTCGTTTTTTTGTAGTATTGTTGTTTATAAGAATATACATACAAAATGAATGCTGAAAAAAGAACAAAAATAAAAGAGCTGTTAAACGAAACAGCATATGGTACCGAAGTAACTGTAAAGGGCTGGGTACGGACTTTCCGAAACAACCAGTTTATTGCAATTAATGATGGTTCCACTATAAATAATATCCAGGCTGTGGTTGATTTTCAGAATACAGATGAAGCACTGCTTAAACGCGTTACAACAGGAGCAGCAATAGCTGTAAAAGGAAAATTGATAGAATCAGCAGGCAAAGGACAAAAAGTGGAAATACAAGTACAACAATTAGAAATACTTGGTGACAGCGATGCAGAAAAGTTTCCATTACAACCCAAAAAACACAGCCTTGAATTTCTGCGTGAAATCGCACATCTGCGTTTCCGCACCAATACATTTAATGCCGTATTTAAGGTACGCCATTCCCTGGCATTTGCTATACACAAGTTTTTTAACGACCGAGGGTTTATATACCTGCATACTCCTATTATTACTGCATCGGATGCAGAAGGTGCAGGTGAGATGTTCAGAGTAACTAACCTGGATTTTGATAATCCACCACGTGCTGAAAATGGGACAGTTGATTTTAATCAGGATTTTTTTGGAAAGGCAACCAACCTTACTGTTTCCGGTCAATTAGAAGCCGAATTAGGCGCTATGGCTCTGGGAGAGGTATATACATTTGGACCTACCTTCCGTGCAGAAAACTCCAACACCAGTCGCCACCTTGCCGAATTCTGGATGATAGAACCGGAAGTTGCATTTGCTGATTTAAATGATAATGCACAACTGGCCGAAGACTTATTAAAATATTGTATCCGTTATGTGCTGGACAACCATCCCGATGAACTTGAATTCTTAAAAAATCGTTTACTTGAAGAAGAAAAATCAAAACCACAGGAAGAACGTTCAGAAATGGATTTATTAACAAAGCTGCATTTCTGCGCTACTAGCAATTTTGAACGTTTGACTTATACCGAAGCGATTGAAATTTTAAAGCATTCTGCTCCTAATAAAAAGAAAAAATTCAAATACCTGATAGAAAGCTGGGGAGTGGATTTACAGAGTGAGCACGAACGTTACCTTGTAGAAAAACATTTCAAAAAGCCGGTTATTTTAACAGATTATCCGAAAGAGATTAAAGCATTTTATATGCGTTTGAACGATGATGGGAAAACAGTTCGTGCTATGGATATTCTATTCCCGGGGATTGGTGAAATTGTTGGCGGATCACAACGTGAAGAAAGGCTGGAATACATAGAAAAAAGGATGCATGAAATGCGTATACCTGCAGAAGATTTATACTGGTATCTTGATACACGCAGATTTGGAACGGCTCCACATGCCGGATTTGGTTTAGGTTTTGAGCGATTGGTATTATTCGTTACAGGAATGACGAATATCCGTGATGTGATACCTTTTCCAAGAGCTCCAAAAACAGCAGAGTTTTAAGACCTCGCCCCATCTTCCCTCTCCAATGAAGAGGGGAGAGACCTTACGCAAAAAATGGGAAAATTGAACATACTTATTCAACAGCTTCAACAAGGTGATAAAAGAGCGTTAGCACGTTGTATCACTGTTGTTGAAAATGAACTGGATGGTTATCAGGAAATTTTAACATCGCTTCAATTTAACCAAAGCATTCCTGTTATAGGCATTACCGGTCCTCCCGGTGCCGGTAAAAGTACTTTAATAAATGCTATCATTAAAAAACTAACAGAAAGAGGCAAATCAATTGGCGTTATTGCCATTGACCCTACCTCCCCTTTTAATTATGGTTCTTTGCTTGGTGACCGGTTACGTATGGCAGAACATTTTACCAATGAAAATGTATTTATCCGCTCATTGGCTACGCGGGGCTCATTGGGAGGTTTATCTGCTGCAACCATTGAAATAGTTGATGTAATGAAGGCTTTTGCTTTTGATTATATTATTGTTGAAACAGTTGGTGTAGGACAAAGTGAAGTAGAAATAGTTGGTCTGGCAGATACTACAGTGCTGGTATTGGTTCCAGAATCAGGAGATGAGATACAAACTATTAAATCAGGGGTGATGGAGATTGCCGATATCTTTGTAGTAAATAAATCTGATCGTGAAGGTGCTGTTTTGTTTGCAAAAAACATACAGCAATTAGTACATTCCAAACTAGTTAATAATTGGAGCACTCCTGTGATTAAAGCTGTTGCTACAAAAAATGAGGGAGTGGATGAATTGATTGCTGCTATTGAGCAACATCAAACAATTGGAGTAAACACTAAACGCTCGTATCTATTGGCTGAAAAGGCATATCGGCTCATTCAAAATCAGAGAATGAAGGATATTTCAAAGAAGATACTACAACAACAACTTGAAATAGAATTTAAAAAAGGAGATTTTAATCTGTACCGATTCGTACGTAATTTTATATCGCAGAAAAAAAGATAATGTCCCCCAAAAGTCGCAAGCCGATTAAACAAAATCCCTCAACTTGTTAATAAAACAATGCTTGAGGGTTTTGTTTATATCACCGAAAAGGTGAATATAGCGGTGGTTGTTGCTACCGAAAAACAAGATGCAAAAATGAGCTACAAAAAGATTAAAGGTTATCATCCAAGCTTTGCCTTTATCGGTAGATTTCCCGTGCGAATATTAATTCTATTCAAGGAGCTGGTGGGGCGGTAGCTTTATGTCTTGCAAAATGGGATGGAACTAACTTCAGAAAAATTTCCTCTCATAACAATCTGAAGCAGATACCATGGGATTTGCGGCAATATTAAAAATAAGGCATTTTATAAAAAAAATTCACGTTTCAGGTTCAGCCATTCCAAAGCGGAACCGCTCAAAAGCAACTCTTTAACACCTGCTGCATAAGGCATTTCTTTAATTAAACTTCCAGGCTCCACTTCTCCTAGTGGAAAAGGATAATCACTGCCCAGTGCAACACGGTTTGCACCAACCAGGTTGATTATATAATCAAGCATTGTTTTGTCATGAACTAAGCTGTCTAACCAGAATTTACCAAGATATGCTCTGGGATTAACAGCATTATCAATCGCCACCAAATCGGGTCGGCAATTATATCCATGTTCTATACGTCCGATAGTTGCAGGAAAAGAGCCCCCGCCATGTGCAAAAGCAACGCGCAAATTGGGTAATCGTTCAAACACTCCTCCAAATATCATGGAGCAGATGGCTAAAGATGTTTCGGCTGGCATACCCACCAGCCAGGGCAGCCAGTAACGCTGCATTCTGTCCTGTCCCACCATGTCCCAGGGATGAACAAAAACAGCCATTTCAAGTTCTTCGCAAGACTTAAAAACCGGAAACAGCTCAGGAGCATTCAGATTCCAATCGTTCACATGGGAACCAATCTGAATGCCTTTTAATCCGATTTGTTTACAGCGCTGCAGCTCGTTTATTGCTAACTCCGGATCTTGTAAAGGCAATGTTCCCAGACCAACAAAACGCTTTGGAAAACGCTGAACAATAGCTGCAATATGATTATTCAGGAATTGTGATATATCTAAGCAATCTTTGGGTTTTGCCCAATAACTAAACATTACAGGAACAGTTGATAAAACCTGCACATCTACATGATGATGGTTACACTCGGCAATACGTTTTCCCGGGCTCCAGCAATTATCCTCAATTTCACGAAAGAATTTCCCATTATCCAAAATCATATTGGCACAGCAGGGTTTATTGTGCTGCAACTGAACAAAACCTCCGTAGCCAAATTTCTCTTTCCAGTTTGGGATGTGTTCCGGAAGGATATGTGTATGAATGTCTATAGTAAGGCAACTTGCCATAATTTAGATTACTTTTTTAATTCTAAAAATTCAGCAACAATTTTTTCTGCTTCTGAAAAAGCATGTTCTAAACTATCATTCAATATTACTTTATCAAAAAGGTCTGCTGTTTTTAATTCATTTTCAGCTTTACCAATTCTTCTGGCAATACTTTCGGGAGTTTCTGTTTCTCTTGATTTTAAACGTTCTTCTAAGTGTTGTATAGATGGCGGCATCACAAAAACGGCTAATGCTTTATCTTTAAACTGATTCTTCAGATGTAATCCTCCTACTACATCTACATCAAAAATTACATGCATTCCTTTTTTCCAGATACGTTCCACTTCAACTTTTAAAGTTCCGTAAAAAGTATCTTTATAAACTTCTTCCCATTCTATAAACTCGTTGTTCTTAATCTTTTGCTTAAACTCTTCTATTGAAAGGAAATAATAATCTACACCATGAGTTTCATAAGGCCGCATTGGCCGGCTGGAGGCAGAAACAGAAAATTCAAGCTGAGGAAATACGTCCAGTAAGTGATGTACAATGGTTGTTTTGCCTGCTCCGGAGGGTGCTGAAAATATAATGAGTTTGCCTACTGCTTCCATCCTTGTTTATAAAACATTTAACACCTGTTCTTTTATTTTTTCCAGTTCATCCTTCATTTGCACTACTAATTTCTGGATAGTGGCATCATTTGCTTTTGAGCCTATTGTATTTATTTCCCGGCCAATTTCCTGGCCAATAAAGCCAAGTTTACGGCCACAAGCCGGCTCATTCATAGTATTTATAAAATAATCAAGATGTGTTTTTAATCGTAGTTTTTCTTCCGAAATATCAAGTTTTTCAATATAATAGATTAATTCCTGTTCAAACCGGTTTTGATCGATTTTCTCTTTATCAAGTATTTCTGTAAGATTATTTTTAATGCGGTTTCGTATATTTTCTACCCGTGCTCCATCCATTTTTATCACTTCTGCCAGCAATTCAGTAATAATTTCTATCCGGGATTTAAATTCATTGGCAAGTGTTTTCCCCTCCTCCATTCGAAATCTCTGGAATGCTTCTATAGCAGAATTGACCGTTTGTTTTACCAGTTGCCATTCTGTTTCACCCAACTCCATTATTTCTTTTTCCGCCTTTAATACATCTGGCATTTTAACAACCAGGGCCAATAAATCTGTTGTATTTTCACCCAGCTCTCCGGATAAAATTTTTAGTTCATTGTAATATGTTTTAGCCAGTGTTTTGTTGATAGCAATAGGAAATGTTTCCTGTATCGCTTCTGTATATATAGTCAAATCTATTTTTCCCCGCTCTATTTGTTTTGAAAGTTCTCCTCGTAGTTCCAGTTCTTTTTCCTTATAAATAAAGGGCATCCGCAAACTTAAATCAAACGATTTACTATTTAGTGATCGTATTTCTACTGTTACTTTTTTCCCTGGTATTTCAGTTGTTGCTTTTCCAAAACCAGTCATTGACTTAACCATACTTTCTTTCTTTTTTAGCAAATGTAAGATTTTTGAACCGATTCTTTCAAAATGCTCAATCAGGCAATTTTTTTTATTTATACTGAATCTTGGCAGATTTGCAAAAGCAAAACGGCTTAGATTCAGTTATACTGAGCGAATAAGTTTGCTTTTCTATGCAAATTCATTTAGCCCAAATATAGTAGTACGTAGAATAATTTATAAAAAAATGAACATGTATAATAGTAATCCAAATCCTATAAAATAAATGTAACTTTGCCAAATATACCTGTAAATGAAAATTAGAGTATTGTTATTATTTGCTGCATTATATGCGTTAAGGCTATATGCTCAGATTCCTCTTGGTTATTACAATTCTGCCCAGGGTTTAACAGGTGCCCCGTTAAAAACAGCTTTACATAATATCATTAAAAATCATACGGTTGCAAGCTATAATAGTTTGTGGACACATTTTGAAGATACTGATAAAAAAACAAACGGGAAAGTATGGGATATATATAGTGATCTGCCAGGCGGATCCCCTCCTTATGAATATAGTTTTTCCACAGATCAATGCGGCTCATATAACAGCGAAGCGGATTGTTATAACCGTGAGCATACGTGGCCTCAAAGTTGGTTTAATTCAGAGAATACACCAAGCTCAGATTTATTTCACATATATCCAACAGATGGGTATGTAAATAATATTCGTGGCAATTATCCTTATGGTGACGTTATATCTTCCTCCTGGATTTCCCAAAACGGTAGCAAGCTTGGACTTTGTGCTGATGCCGGTTATAGTCAGACAGTTTTTGAGCCTTTGGACGAATATAAGGGAGATTTAGCACGAGGTTATTTTTATATGAGTACCCGTTACCAAAATGAAGACATTTCCTGGAATACTTCTGCAGCTACCAATAAGTCAGATATTTTACCATGGCAAACAGATGTATTGTTGAACTGGCATCATTTAGACCCTGTTAGCAGTAAAGAAATTAATCGTAACAATGCCGTATATCAGATTCAGGATAACCGTAATCCTTTTATTGATAATCCGCAATGGATAGATAGCATCTGGATACCAAACTACACAAACATCAAGGAGTTGAGGTATTCAACCAAATCCGCTTTTTTACTCTATCCCAACCCGGCAACGGATATCTTTTATATTGCTAAACAAGATCGTTCAGAAGAAATTGCAACAATTAATATTTATACGCTACTTGGACAGAAAATATATCCGATTGATAATCAAAAATTAATTACAGAAAGGACTACATGTATTAATTGTTCGGTTTGGGATAAAGGAGTTTACTATATAAAAGTTACAGCAAATGAACGGGTTGAAATATTAAAATTTGTAAAAGAATAATTGCAAAATTATTTCATTAATTATAAAGTCATACCGGGTGCCATCCGCTTAACCTTTTTCGCTCGAACCTTATGTTGATGTCTGTTCCCACATCCAGGTTTTTCACCTGTACAGCCTGTTTCTGATAATACAATAACCAGAGACGTTAACAGTAAGGTTAAACTAACGACTGTAAAACGTGGAAACGAGAATTTTTTCATAATTTAAGATATAATAGAATACTAAATTCAGTAATTAAAAAATACAGTTTGTTTTAGCTCTGAACTGAGACTTTTAGCAACAGGACAAGTACGGGCTGCATTTTCAAGCAATTCTTTTTCTTTAACCGTATAGTTGTTTTTGGGCATTGTAAATTCTACAATAATTTCACTCACTCTTCTCGGGTTACTCTCCATTATTTTAGTAATATCAACTGTAGTTCCTTCTATATTTATATTGTGGCGTTGTGCCACTATTCCCATGATTGTGAGCATACAAGCTCCTAAAGAAGTTGATAGCAGGTCTGTAGGAGAAAAAGCCTCTCCTTTGCCATTATTATCAGTTGGAGCATCTGTAATTATTGTATTACCCGATTTCAGATGAATAGCATCTGTTCGTAAATTTCCGAGGTAGGTTATTTTAGATGTTTTCATTTTATTTGGAATGCTTTTTATAAAATAGTATGCCCTAAATATAGGTGAAAAATTATAATAATATGGATTGATAATTACATCCTTTGACTATCCTGCAAAATATAGTATATTTGTAATAATGAAGCGTTGTGCTAAATATAAGATACTATTCGTTTTTCTCTTAACTTTTGCCATTTATCTTCCCTTTTCGGCACAAGAAACTAAAGATGATCTGACCCGCTTACAAAATGGCGAGGATGTAAATGTTTTATACCGGCACGAAGCCAATTTTGGGGTGTTTATACATTCGGCAGGAGGTTTTGGTGTTGCATATAGAAGAGGGTTGCATGTTACCGGGAAACGAAAAAGAATGTTTGAAATAGAAGCTTCAAACTTTAAACATCCAAAAGAAGTTAAAAGTGTGAATTCATATTATTCAAACTCTAAAGGATTCGTATATGGTAAATTAAACTCCGTATTGTTGCTTCGATCTGGGGTAGGATATCAAAATACGCTCTTTCAAAAGAGTGATAAGAAAAGTGTTGAAATACGTTATTCTTATTTTATAGGGGCTACAATGGGAATTGCCAAACCGGTTTACCTTGAAATAAAAAAAGGCAACTCTTCTGCACTCCCTTCTACAGAGCGTTATGACCCCGCAATTCACAAACAGGAAGATATTTATGGGAAAGCTTCTTTTTTCAAGGGGATTGAAAAGACAGCTATTTATCCTGCAGGATACGCAAAACTGGCGCTTAGCTTTGAATATGCCGATCGTTATAATGTAATTAAAGCAATAGAAACAGGTGCGGTAGCCGATTTTTATCCAATAGCAATGCCGATTATGGCAAATAATAAAAAACAGCAGGTATATGTTTCATTATACCTCAAAATGATATGGGGTAAAAAATGGTTTTAGATTCAAACTGCTTGTCATCAGTACAGGAAGAAATGCTAAAAGAACGGCCTCGTAAACCAGAGTGGTTACGGGTAAAGCTTCCTACAGGAAAAGAGTATGCGGAAGTCCGTAAAATTGTTTCTACCCATAAATTACATACTATATGTGAAAGCGGCAATTGTCCCAATATGGGAGAGTGCTGGGGAGCTGGTACTGCCACATTTATGATTCTTGGGAATATTTGTACCCGTTCCTGTGGATTCTGCAACGTAGCTACCGGAAAACCAAAGGCTGTTGATTTGCGGGAACCTGAGCGGATAGCTGAATCTGTGAGACTGATGAATGTAAAACACTGCGTTATTACTTCTGTTGACCGTGATGATTTAAAAGATGGCGGCTCCATTATTTGGGCGGAAACTATTAATGCCATCAGAAGAGTTAGCCCTCAGACAAAATTTGAAACTCTTATTCCCGATTTTCAGGGAAAATGGGAAAATCTTCAACGTATCATTGATGCTAAACCGGATATTGTATCTCACAATATGGAAACGGTTCGCAGACTTACCAAACAGGTACGTATACAGGCAAAATACGATAGAAGTTTAGAGGTTCTAAAACGTTTAAAAGATGCCGGGTTAAAAACCAAATCGGGTATAATGCTCGGTTTGGGAGAAACTGAACAGGAAATTTATGAAACAATAGATGATTTACGTGTCGTGGGCTGTGATGTATTAACCCTGGGGCAATACCTTCAACCAACACCTAAACATTTACCTGTAAAAGAATTTATTCGTCCGGAAGTGTTTGCAAAGTATAAACAAGTGGGGCTGGAGAAAGGCTTTCGTTTTGTTGAAAGTGGCCCTCTTGTGCGCTCTTCATACCATGCCGAAAAGCATATTTTTTGAGCCTGTTTTTGGTTTTATTATATGCTTTTTTAAAGAGAAACTAGTGTTCTATATCCTGACTATGAAATTCTACTCCAATTAGTTTTATCCGTATTGCTTAATGCAAATTGATAGGCAATATTGGCATTTTCAATCTTTTCCAGGTTAGGGTCTTCTGTTAATATTTCAATAGCTATATTACGTGCGGAGTGAAGTATTTGCGAATCTTTGGCCAAATCAGCAATATTCAAATCTAAAACTCCACTTTGCATGGTGCCTGACATATCTCCCGGCCCACGCAGCTTTAAATCTACATCGGCAATTTCAAATCCATCATTTGTTCTGCACATGGTTTCCATGCGTAACCGCCCTTCACTACCCAACTTATAAGAAGTCATTAAAATACAGTAGGACTGTTCTGCCCCCCTTCCTACACGTCCACGCAACTGATGTAGTTGTGATAAACCAAAACGTTCAGCACTTTCTATCACCATAACACTTGCATTGGAAACATTCACTCCCACTTCGATTACAGTAGTTGCTACCATAATGTTTGTTTCCCCTCTGACAAAACGTTGCATCTCGTACTCTTTTGCATCTGATTTCATCTGACCATGAACAATACTGACATTATATTGTGGTAATGGAAATGCACGTGATATGCTTTCATACCCATCCATCAGGTCTTTATAATCCATTTTTTCTGATTCCTTGATCAGCGGATATACTACATATATTTGCCGGCCGGCAGCAATTTGTTCTCTCATAAATCCAAATACACGATCTCTGTGGCTATCAAAACGGTGAACCGTTTGTATCGCTTTCCGACCGGGAGGTAACTCGTCAATGATACTTACATCAAGATCTCCATATAAAGTCATCGCCAATGTACGTGGGATGGGAGTTGCAGACATGATGAGCATGTGTGGCGATTGTGTATTTTTATCCCACATTTTTGCACGTTGCGCTACTCCAAACCTATGCTGCTCATCAATCACCACCAAACCAATGTTTTTAAACTGAACTACATCTTCCAGCAATGCATGAGTACCTATTAAAATTTGCATTTCGCCATTCTGCAACTGTTCGTGTATTTGCCTGCGCTCTTTTGCCTTTGTAGAACCTGTAAGTAATCCAATAGTTATATGTAAAGGTTTTAATAAATCTGCAATTGTTTCAAAGTGCTGGTGTGCCAGTATTTCCGTTGGTGCCATAAGGCAGGCCTGAAATCCGTTATCTAATGCAATAAGGATGCTCATTAGTGCAACCATTGTTTTGCCGCTGCCAACATCACCTTGAAGTAGCCGATTCATCTGTTTACCAGAACCCATATCCAACCTGATTTCTTTAATTACTCTTTTTTGCGCATTAGTGAGTTCAAATGGTAAATAGCTGGAATAAAAATTATTGAAATAATCGCCTACTATAGAAAATACAAACCCTTTGTTCGTTTTTTCCCGCGTGTTTTTTTGTTTTAATAATTTCAGTTGAATGAAAAAAAGTTCTTCAAATTTTAAACGAAATTCAGCTTTTTTAAGCATTTCCTGATTTTGAGGGAAGTGGATTTGTTTTAGGGCTTCCTCCCGTGAAAGCAGGTGAAAGCGCTCAAGAATAGTTTTTGAAAGTGTTTCAGGTATATTGTTTCTTATCAGGGAGCACACTGTTTTTTGCAGCCGTGCAATACCCCTGGTGTCTAATCCTTTTGTTTTTAATTTTTCTGTGCTATTATATACTGCTTGTAAAGCGCTGGCCAGCGTGGTATTTTCTTCACTAACGGGTTCAATTTCCGGATGCGATATATTAAAATGTCCACCAAAAATTGTTGGTTTTCCAAAAACAATAAACTCATGAGAGAAATGGGGTTTTATTTTTTCAGCAATCCATTTGGCACCCTGGAACCACACCAATTCCAATTTGCCCGTTTCGTCAGCAAAAGTGGCAACAAAGCGCTGTGAACGTTTGGTCCCTATTGTTTTTGTATTTACAATTCTCCCACGTAATTGTACATACGGTAAATCCTCATTTATATCTTTTATTTTATAAAACTTAGTACGGTCAACATAACGGAAAGGGTAAAAAGTAAGAAGATCAGAGTATCTGAAAATATGCAGTTCTTTTTTAAGAACCTCAGCCTTTTGTGGGCCAACGTTTTTAAGGTATTCAATGGGTGTATTTAAAAAAGTACTCGACATATTTAATACCGCTAAATTAACAGAAAAAGCGATACTTTTGGTACGAGATAAAAGGAACGAAGTTTCAGAAAAAAAACGATTTCCTTCTCTTCGTTCCGAATTTGTTTTTTTTAAATAGCTCTATTCTTCATCTTCTTCTGGAGAAGCATTTCCGGTTTTTTCCTCCTTATGCTTTTGTTTCATTTCCTCCCTGTGTTTTTTCAATTTTTCAATTTGTTCGGGTGTGAGTGTTTTTTCTAATTCTTCTTTACTGATTTTCATGTTTTTCCGATTAGCCTCTTTAAACTCCTCTTGGGCTTTTTCAAATTTTTTATTAATTTCTGCACGTTGCTGCTCACGTTTCAGGATAACATCTTTTACTTTGGCTTTTTGATCATCATTTAATGCTATAGTTTCATTAAGTTTACTGAGCATTTTTTCTGTTCGTTGTTCGGGTGTTTTTGGTGCAGGCTTCTTTTCCTGTGCATGACTATTTACCAGTGCTACCGCATTGATAAATAAAATTAAGATTGCTTTTTTCATAGGGCTTTAGTTTTTATTTTTATATTTATTTTTATCTGTATGACGGTGTTAGTGATATGAAGTTTAATACGAATTAAAATTTTTTTAATAAATACTGCAAGTCACCTTATTACTAAATCTACATGAATACAACCAAAAAAACAGTAGCAATTATAGGTGGTGGTGCAGCTGCATTAATGGTAGCTGCTCAGCTTGATGAAAATAAATTTGATGTCACAATCTATGAAAAAAATGCGGCAGTAGGAAGGAAATTGCTTGTGGCAGGAGAGGGAGGGTTCAATTTAACACATTCGGAAGATATAGAACAATTTATCTCCAGGTACACGCCTGCCTCCTTTTTTAAACCCGTGATAGCTGCTTTTACAAATACTGATTTACGCAGATGGCTACAATCTATTGGCATTGAAACATATATTGGCACAAGCAAACGTGTATTTCCGGTGAAAGGGATTAAACCCATTGATGTACTAAATGCAATTTTGGATGTTCTGAGAAAAAAAGGAGTGACTATTAAAACAAAATATACATGGGAAGGTTGGGATGATAATGAACAGCTCATATTTGCAAATAGTTTTGCTACCGGTTCTTCAAAACAAACTTATAGAGTTAAGGCAGATATAGTTGTATTTGCGCTTGGAGGAGCCAGTTGGAAAGTGACTGGTTCCGATGGTTTTTGGGCACGTTATTTTGTTGAAAAAAGAATTAACATTCTTACGTTCCAGCCATCCAACTGCGCCTTTGAAATAAAATGGAAAAATGAATTTATTGAACAGGCCGAAGGTAAATCGTTAAAAAATGTACTATTAAGATGTAGTGATAAAGAAAAAAAGGGAGAACTTGTAATCACAAAATTCGGATTGGAAGGGGGTGCTGTTTATGCGCTAAGCGGAGCAATAAGAACGCAATTGAATCAGATTGGTTATGCAGAATTGTTCTTGGATATAAAGCCCATGTTTTCTCTTCAGGAAATAGAACATAAACTTTATAACAGGGGAAATAAATCGTTAAGTAAACAGTTGGAAGATGAACTAAATATTAAGAGTGTTCAGTTATCCCTTCTGAAAAGTGTTTTAAATAAAGAAGAATTTACAAATAATAAAATTCTTGCCGCACGAATTAAAAAATTACCTCTTATTATTACAGCAACAGCACCTATTGATGAAGCTATTTCAACTGTTGGCGGAATTTCATTAGAAGAAATTGATTCGAGGCTCCAGTTAAAGAAAATACCCAATCATTATGTGATAGGTGAAATGCT
>JAHEXZ010000104.1 GCA_023251835.1 Bacteroidota bacterium
TTTCACCGGTTTCATCTACAAGTGTGAGCGTATGAATACCTTCATCAGGATGCAGTCCCAGTTGGTGTACGCCCTGAGTGCTTCCTATATACTCATTATCTAAGTGCCAGTAGATGGTAGTACCTGCAATACGATGTGCTACCTGAAATACTGTTTTACCAATGGTTCCATCCAATTCAACCGGCACATAAATTTTACTGAATTGTTTTGGATAAATAATTTCCATAGTATTGGTTCCGCTTATTTCGCAATCCTGACGGATTGGAGGCAGCTCTTTATAACTCAAGTTTTTTGCTTTATAGTACAATTCCATTGCAGGCGGCAGTACAAACCAGCTTTTATGCTGCATTTTTTCTATGTCTTCACAATTACTGTTTACACGGAAGTTACCGCTTGCATCAAGATGTATGAGCCTATGGTATTTGCAAGGCTCAGAACGTAACCCCGTTTTTTGAATATAAACAAGACTTACAGGTTCACATATCTCTGTTGCCCTGCATCCGCTTTGTATGCATACCGGTACTTTTTCCATTTCATCATAAGGAGGTATGAACCATTTTCCGGGCTTTAACAAGCTGAAAATATCGAACATAACAGGTGCAGCAGTTTGTATTCCCACTAATCCGGATCTTCCTTCACCATCAGCGTTCCCTACCCACACAGCAACAACATATTTTGGGGTAACACCAACAGCCCACCCATCACGGTATCCAAAGCTGGTACCAGTTTTCCAGGCCACTTTAGTTGCAGATGTATACTCTTTCCAGTTTGCATCCACATCCGGCCGCGATACTTCAACCATTGCTTCAAAAGTAAAAAAGACAGATGCTGCATTTAAGGGGGGTATGTTGCCTAAGTCAGCATCTTTTGTTTCCTGCAATGTATAATAAGGAGGATGAAAATCATTTTTATCATATTTGCCATTGTATACAGTATAATGGTTAAGTGTACGTGCCATGCTTGCATACATACCTGCAATATCCCATATCTTGCCTTCAGCTCCTCCCAATATTATTGACAAACCATAATGATCCGGGGTATAGGTGAGTGTAGTCATTCCTATCCTTTTTAAACTGTGATTAAACTTTTCAATGCCATAACTCTGTAGCATACGTACTGCAGGAATATTCAGGCTACGTGCCAATGCCCGTTTTGCAGGAACAGCACCATCAAACGTCATATTATAATTCTGTGGAACATAACCTGCAATCTGGGTAGGTATATCCGGAATCAGAGTCCCTGAAAGTAATTCCCCATCGTTAAGCATACTTGCAAATAAAAAAGGCTTCAGGATGCTGCCGGTGCTTCGTGGTGCATTAATAACATCTACATCACTTTCATATTCGGCCTTTCCGGTATTATCAGTGTTTCCCACATATGCCAATACATTTCCTGTATTTACATCCAGCACCAGAGCACAGGCATTGTGAATCTCATTTGCTTTGAAAATCTTATGGTGGTTTTCAATAATTTCATTTACCTGCTCCTGCAAATGCCCGTCAATAGTTGAGTGTATGCGTTTACCACTAAACCCTTCTTTTGCGGCACGTTGCAACAAATGTGGAGCAGTTTGCGGGATAGGATACGGCTTACCGGGTAATGGCTCCCGTTTAGAAAGTTCACAGGTTCCTTTGTCAATTACAGCGGCTTTAAATAACCTGTCAAGCAAACGATTACGTTTCACAAGCAAACGCTCCTGATTTTTCCCGGGATAAATTAAACTGGGTGCGTTTGGTAATACAGCCAACGTTGCCGATTCTGCCCATGAAAGTTTATCGGCTTCCCTCCCAAAATAACGCCATGATGCTGCTTCTATACCCACTACATTACCTCCAAATGGGGCATGGGATGCATAAAGCATAAGTATCTCCGGTTTTGAATAACTCAACTCCAGCCTCAGTGCTAAAATAATTTCAATCAGTTTTTCAAAAACCGTTCTTCGTTTTTTATTGCGTGCCAGTCGTATCACCTGCATGGACAAGGTGCTGCCGCCACTGACTATCTTTTTTGCTTTTATATTTTGAATAACGGCACGTGTAAATGCAAAAGGATTAAAACCCTGGTGTGAAAAAAAACTGCAATCTTCAAATTGTATAATACTAACAATAAACTTCATTGGAAGATGGCTGCTTTCAGGAAACCTCCACTGTCCATCATCAGCAATCCGTGCAGCAAGCAGGTTGTCGTTGCTATCTTCCAAAACAGTACATGTTTTACTGGTAAAAAGCGGAGATGGTAAACAAAATATAAACCACACTACAAGTAATACTAAAAGCAAACTACTCACTCCGCCTTTACTTTTAATAAATGATAATATGAAATTTATTTTTTTCAGAAGCCCGACAGAAGAATTAGATTTTAAAAATATACAATCTATCTAACAGTTGAGTTGTGATTGAATAAAATGTATGTACTTTTGCAAAAAATATTTGTTATGCACTTAGCCCAGGATTTTCATGAATTGTTCTCAATAGCTTCATTAATCAGCTTACTTACCTTATCCATACTGGAAATAGTGCTGGGGATTGATAATATTATTTTTATCTCAATAATAGCCGACCGGCTGCCCCGCAATAAACAAAAAAAAGCCCGTACTGTTGGACTAATGCTTGCTCTGCTTATGCGCATATTATTACTGTGCAGCATATCATGGATAGTTGGACTTAAAGAAGCGTTGTTTTATTTTGAAGATTTTGGTGTTACCGGCCGCGACCTCATTTTATTTTCGGGTGGCGTTTTTCTGTTGTACAAAACAACAATTGAATTGCATAACAAAATTCAGGGGTATGATGACTCAGAGATAAAAATACAGAAAGTGAGTTTCAAGGCTATTGTGATGCAGATTGTACTAATAGATATTATATTTTCATTCGATTCAATACTCACGGCAGTGGGTCTTGTAACTAACCTTCTGATTATGATTTTAGCCGTAATTATTGCAATTATAATTATGATTGCTTTTTCAGGCAAAGTGAGTGATTTTATAAATAATAATCCAACGATTAAAGTGCTGGCTTTATCATTTTTATTAATGATTGGACTTGTACTTATTTTAGAATCTTTCCATCAGCATGTGGATAAAAAATTTATATACATATCCATTGCATTTTCATTGTTTGTTGAAACATTAAACATCAGAATGCGGAAAAAAAATAGTCGAAAACGCCCAACAGACAGTAATAATGATCCGAGGGATATTATATAAAGGAATTAAGTCAAAAGGCGGGTATCTTATTTTTCAGCCTCCCCCGAAACCTCTATAGCAAATGAGAAACCTGAGTTACATAATCACTTAAATATTCGAATCGTGGCATTAGATGTCCGGCTTTTGTAATGCTTGCCCGTTCAATCAAACCTTTTTCATCGTTGATTATTACTGAAGGCAGAACTTTTTCAATCAGCTCTTTACCAAAATCTTCCGAAGCATTGCGCGGCAATTCACAGGGTAAATTATCCACAGCCATCACTGTAATGGTATCGTGACTAAAAGGCTCCCCAATAGCTTCGATAATAGGATTATAACCATAAAATTTATCATCAATGGTTGATGGTTTTACAGTAGAAGGTATTGAACCATTAATATCGCAGGTAACGTCAGCAATCACACTGATGCGGAAATCCGGTGCTTTCATATCTTCTTTTGAAAATAGAATTGGAGCATGTGGATCCCAGAAAGAACAATGGATCAGTAAATCACAATCTCTGGTGTATTTGCCAAATGTAGAACGGAATCGCTCAGGGTGTGTATAAAACTCATGCGTATTCCATTGAGAACCGTCTAATTTTTCATTATAGTTTTGCGAATGTAACTGAACATAAGTTGGTTCCCTGTAAAAATAATGTGTAAACTCGTAAGGTGTGATTCTTCTGATGTTTAAAGCACCCAATAACTCAATTGCTCCATTGGCAACACGTCCGTTACCGGTAACAATGATTTTTATATTGGTTAGATTAACCTTTTTTAATTCTTCTTTCAGCTCCTGTTTATCATAACACAGGTGTGCCGGTTTTAAATCATATAATTTATATTTTTTTCCATAACCAAGTATGCCATTATAAGCCCCAACAATACCAGCATAATAGCCAAAACCAATAATTCGGTTAAACTCCTCATCAGTTAAACATTCATAATCAATTAGCTGAATATTTTTCTTTAAAATAGTTTGCAACAGTTCTTTATTGTGAGGCTGCTTTTTAATAGTATGTGAGAAGAACATATATTTTTTGCCGGCAATCAGTTCGGGCTTCTGCACTTCTTTAATACCAATTAACAAATCGCAATCGTTCAGATTCTCCTGCAATTTTACACCTTTATCAATATATTCCTTGTTGGTATAACAACGCCAGTCGCTGGGCTGCGCTAACACTTCTACATTTGGAAGAGTAGAAGTGATCATAAGACATTGGTCAGGAGTAAAAGCTACACGCTTATCATGCGGAATTTTTCCTTCTCGTAGAATACCTATTTTCATATTAATTTACTTTTTTACTATTTTCTCATAATAATTTTTATCAGAAGCAGCCACGCTTAATAAATATAAACCAGCAGGCAGCCTGACTGCATCAAAAATCCCGAATGTATTATTACTATTTGCATCCACAAACTTTTCAATTTTAACTATTTCATGCCCCAAAATATCAAATAACCTGATTATTACCAACTGCTTTTTTGCAGAATAGAATGAAATATGAAAATAATCCTCAAACGGGTTAGGATAAATGGCCAGCTTTTCCTTATCTGGATGTTGTTTTTCTATACCGGTAAGGATGGTGTTGGCAGCACAAAAATCAGGGATGCCATAACCCATAACTGTATCCGGATTATTGTTTAAACTTGCACTTTGTTGAATTGCATCAATCAATTGCATATTGGTTTTGCCGGGGTTAGCCTGCCACAGACAAGCCACAGCTCCTGCTGTAATTGGAGAAGAAAGAGAGGTTCCGCTTGATGTAGTTATACCACCGGTATTTCCTGCAATTACTGCATTGAGTCCTCTGGCCACGGTATTGGGCTTTATACGACCATCAAAGGTAGGGCCCCTTGAACTTAATGAAGCTATAACACCCATAGAATCAACTGCACCAACTGTTAAAACACTGTCGGCATCAGCAGGTGCAGTAATCTTATACCATGGGCCTCCTCCATAATTGCCAGCACTGGCAACTACCAGAATGCCTTTGCCGGCAGCCCAATCCGCAGCTTTTGTAATAATGGTTGTATTGCCGTCCATATCTGCATAGGTATGGTTATCAGCAGAATTATCAAAATAATTATAACCTAATGAGGAGTTAATAATATCAGCTCCTACACTGTCAGCAAACTCTGCTCCTGTAAGCCAATTGATTTCTTCTATTAAACTTTCAGAAGCTGCATCTTCTGTTCTTAACAGCCAGTAGCTCGCTTTAGGAGCAGTACCAATAATTTGTCCTGGTAAATAACCCGTCATACAGGAAAGTACATTCATGCCATGAGGAAAATCTTCAAATACCATCGTATCGCCTGTCACAAAATCACGGGTGCCAAGCAAACGGTTATTCATTCGTAAACTGTCAAATGCAGGCAATATATTTGCATCCAGAAAACCGGCATCCAGAACAGCTATAGTCATGCCTTGCCCCTGGTAGCCCATATCATGTAAACAATCAACATTGATTTGATGTGCCTGACTATAAGAATAACCATAGTTTAAAGTAGCTGTTGGTTGCGATGGGGGATTCATTTTTTCAAGAGAAAACTCTGAATAACCCTCTGTTTCAAATTTAGAGGGTAACCGAAAACCTGATAATGCTTCTATTTTCTTTACTTCTATTACCCAGGGCAATGCTTTGATAAACTCAACTTTGTTAGCATCAGGACAAGAAATGAGAATTGAATTAAACCATTTGGATTGCTTTAAAATCAATACATCCATTGCTTTGATTTCGTCAATATAGCTGGTATTAACAGGTAAATCACTGCTATTTATTGAAATATTTTGCCTATGCCTGCGTTCAATGGCTTTTGCAGATAAATAAGCAGATGGAACATCTACAGAAAATTTACTTCCGTTTTTATCTTTCAATTGTACCCAATACATATCAGTTTTTGTTTGGGCTATCACAAAATAAAAAAGTGAAGAAAGAAACAATAGAAGTATAAATTTTTTCATAAGGTATATATCTCCTTTTGAAAGCCCTGTTTAAATATCAATAGAATACTGGCGTTCAATAATGCCTCCGCCAATCAAGTCATCCTCTTCATAAAACACTGCCGACTGTCCCGGAGCTATCGCGGCCACAGGATTGTGAAATAATACATTCAACTTATCATTCACATGAGAAACGGAAGCAATGGTTCCGGGATCCTTATAACGTATCTTTGTTAATGTTCTATAATTATCAGGCAGCTGAGCATATTTAATAAGATTATATTTAGCAACAGTCATTTGTTGTAATTCAAGATCTTCCTTTGTTCCAAGTATAACCGTATTGGTTTCAGGCACTATTTCCAACACGTGTAACGGTTCACCAACAGCTATTTCCAAACCCTTACGCTGGCCTATAGTATAAAAAGGATAACCTTTATGTTTCCCTATTACATGTCCTTTTCTATCAACAAAATTTCCGCCATTCACACGCTCTTCTAATCCTTCTACTTTGCGTTTTAAGAAACCACGGTAATCGTTATCGGGCACAAAACAAATTTCATAACTTTCGCTTTTGGCTGCTAAATCAGCATAACCACTCTTCACAGCCATTTGTTTTATCTCAGATTTATGATAATTCTGCAATGGAAAAAGCGTACGTTTTAAACTTTCCTGGGTAAGCCCCCATAATACATACGACTGATCTTTAGTCTGATCCAAACCTTTTGAAACTATATAACGATTGTTTTCATAACGAATACGTGCATAATGACCAGTGGCAATGAACTCACAATCCAGCATATCTGCACGTTTTAAAAGTGCCTCCCATTTTATGTGGGTATTACACAAAACACAAGGGTTAGGTGTGCGGCCAGCCAGATATTCCTCAACAAAATTGTCAACAACATAATTACCAAATTCATTTCTAATATCAAGTATAAAATGAGGAAATCCCATATTTACAGCTAGTGAACGGGCATCATTAATGGAATCGAGGCTACAACAACCAGTTTCTTTGGTTGAACCACCGGAAGATGCATAATCCCATGTTTTCATAGTAATCCCAACCACTTCATATCCCTGTTCATGAAGCAATAATGCAGCAATGGAACTATCAATTCCGCCACTCATTGCCAACAATACTTTTCCTCTTTTACTCATCTAATCTATGAATAACCAATGGTCAAACTGTTTCATTGTTAAATTGTTTTGCCAAATTTGCTTATTACCCATTGCCATTTCTTGCTGCTCTATTAATTCCGAACGCCCTACTTCAACTCATTTTTTGCCTTCCCCATCAATATTTTCATCAGACTGTTCATATTGTTTCCTTAATTTCTCTTCCTCTTCCTTAGTCATTATTAATTCATCCTCGTGATTTTTTGATCTGCCATTGATATAGGTAATTTTTTTCTGAACGGTTCCATCTTCATTGTAAAAACTCCAAATGCCATCTTTAACATCATTTTTATAGGAACCTTCAGCATATATTTTTCCTGTAGGATAATTGTATTGTGCCTTCCCTTCCACCATGCCTTTCACATATTCACGATATGATTTAAGTAGTCCGCTCTGAAAATATTTTTTGCATACTCCATCAAGTTCGCCATTCAACCATGTTTTATCCTCTGCCACTTTTCCATTGCCATAGTATACCTTGCTTCTCCCATGCTTTACACCATTTAAATAACTTTCCTCAGATTTGAGTTTACCAGTACCATCATAGAACTTCCACAAGCTGTCCTTTTGCTGATTAATATATTTTCCTTCACCGGTAATTTTTCCTTCGTTGTTCAGATGCTGAGTATATCCTACTTTGCCTTTCTGTGAAAAGATAGTAATTGCCCAAGGCATCCCTGTTGGCATGTAGTATACAAATTTTCCTTCCGGCACATCGTCTTTAAAATTACCATCATATAGTTTGTTTTTATTTTGATCATACTTTATCCAATGTCCCTGCTTTCTACCCAGTGTGTCGGTAAAATTTAGTTTTTCCTGTGCTTTTACAGGGAATAAATAAGTGATAAATAAAAAAACAAAGGATACTGTTTTAAGTAATAAATTCATCTGAATATTTTTAATTACAATAACCATAAAACTAAAAAAAGATACAGCTTTAATACAAATCCTCAATAGGCTTACAAAAATACGAAAATTATACTGAGCGAATGGGTTTACTGATTTTTTCAAACGGTTCGGCTGAGCTCACCGAAGCCTCATTCAGTCGAAATATAGTTGGTATGAACTTTCAAAAACCAAGCCATTTGTCTGGTTTTCTATATTTTAAAAAGGTTTATTCATAACGCGCTATCACAGGTTTTGAAATGGAAAAGCTTCTTACCTTGAGTGCAAATGAAGTCACAGGATTAAATTTATAGAAATGATGATTGCCATCCGGTAAATTGGGGTATATACCATAGGTTATCTCAAAGCTTGAATTAAGAAGGTTCTCATTTCGTATAAGCAGACCAATTGCGTACGCCTGATACAAAGGGCTTTTAATAATGCTGGCAGATTCACTTTCTAATATACCGGAAGCAACCAATAAAAGCGGTGCAAAACGAAAACCAATTAGATTATAAGGTGCATAGCTCACTGCTTCAAGGTTTAAAACCATTTTCTTATTACCTTTCAATGTGCCGGAATTAAAACCGTACATTTCATCGGAGCGCAAAGTGATAGTTTCTGCTGGTGTTTTATTAAATCCATAAACAAATTTATAGTTTATAAACTGCCTGAAATACCATCTGTTTCTTTCAAAGAGATTACTGAAATAATACACTCCCCCATTCAGAGTAGAATTCATATAAACTGAATTATTATAAAATGTACCATAAACTATATTTCCTGATAAATACCCTAATCTTTCAAAATGTTTCCCGCGCGATACTTCAAATCCTGCATAATATTTAGGACTCTTTAGTTCCTGATACGATATTCCATATAAACCTTGAATTGAAAGGCCTTCCGGAACATCTTCATTAGCTCCAAATCTATAGATATATTGATCTTTATAATATTTTCTTAATGAAAAACCAACACTGCCAAGATAAAATGAAGAGTTTAAATTCACCTTAGCTGTATCAATTGAAAACGAAGGTCGGCTCTGAAAATGAAGATCTACATAACGCACAGCAATAACAATATTTATGTTTTTTCTGTTAATTCTTTTACCTGTACCGGGATTAATATTCCTTGCCATCCAAATATCGGTTGTAGTATAGTCTAAGCGTATTTTTTGTTCAGTTTTTTCCAAAGTATCTGTTTTTATATAAGTATCCCATACTTTATTTCCGGCAATGCCTCCTGCCCATTTAGCCAATGCAGAATAAAAAGGCCTATCAAATGAGCCTCCAATGTATGTTTTATCTCTTGTAGTATTGTAATATAATGAAGATGAAATAAATGAATTTTTAATATTGCCAACCCTGTAATTGCCTGCATATTGGTAATTTGTTGGCATATTATAGGCAACATATTGCGAATAACGTTGCCCCATACCCAGTATATTTTTTTCTCGGAGTGTAAAATCTCCTCCTTTGGTATTTACTTCAATAAAGGCATCTAATGACCATTTATCGCTGGCTACAATAAGTATATCTACACTATCCTGGCTATTGGTAATTTCTTTGATATATATACGGGCATCATTGATATATCCGGTACTTCTGATGATTCGCTCAGATTCATTTATAACAAGCGTCTCCACTTTATCATTTTGTTTGAATAATAATAAATTGCGGATGATTCTTGACCTGGTTGCAATGTGATAACTGTTTCCCAGCTTTTGTAATGGATTAATTTCTTTCTTTGAAGTATCATTCACATTGTATCCAAAAGGATCATAAACCACTATATTAATTTTTCTAATGATTCTGCTTTCATATTTTAGATTAGGATCATTTTTTTTCTGCTCATCCGATAATGGCTTTTTTTCATATTCCTTAGGCCCTGGTTCAACAAATATGGCATGATACAAAAGTTTTGTTGCTTTGCGTTTATAGGCTATTTGTTTAATTTTCTTATAAACCACAAGCGTATCTTTTGTTTGAGCTATTCCTTGCAGGGTGAGCAAGAGTATGCCGGTGATTACTATATATTTATGCAAAAACAACAGAGAAATGCTAAAAAAGTAAAAATATTAAAGCAATTATTTTTTCAGGAAAGTTAAACCGAATTTTAAACTATTTCAAATTTCTCAAGAAATAATTAGTTTGATGGGTCAGCAGATATTTATCATTTGCTTTGTTTTACTCATGTATGGCAAGTAAAGGAATGTGTGAATGAAAAGCCATTTTTTTTGTGTTGCTTTCGCGAAATAGCTGCGAAAAAAATGCATGTTTTTTATGAATCATTATCAGCAAATCAGCGTTATTCATATCTATAAAAGCATTGATAGATATAACCAGCTCCTCACCCGTTGCAAAATGAATGGAATGAGGAATATCTTGAAACAAAGCCGTAAATTTTTCATTAAAAATAGGTTCTTCTCTTTCCTTATCCTCATAGTTTTCAACTTTATTAAATATTAATAATTTCGCATCAAATAACTGTACAAATTCTTTCACCTTCTCAAGAGCAGAAATATTTTCTGTTTTTTCTATATCACAGGCAAACACAATAGTGCTAACTTTCTGGTATCTTGCACGGCCTGGGATAATTATGACAGGACAATTTATTTTTTTTATAACCCCTATACTTTTGCTGCTAATGAACAATTCAGATAATTTACCGGCATCAGTAATTCCCATAACTATCAAATCAGGGCTTTTTTCTTTTACAATTTCAGATATTTCATCAATTAGAAAGCCCGGTTTATTAATGCTTTCAATTACATTTGTAAAATTATATTTAGTACGTAATTCACTCTCAATATCCTTAAGAAAGGTCATATTATCTTCTTCCATCTGATCAAAAGATGTAGCCAAAACAGGATCATCCGTTGCAACAACAGGAATATGGAAAACATGTAATAAAACTACCTGAGCATTTTTTTCTTTCGCAAGCAGAATACCATATTCAACAGCATTCTTTGATACTTCCGAAAAGTCGGTTGGAATTAAAATCGTTTTCATGAGTAGATGCTTATTAATAAGTTAAAAAAACGTATATCATTTGCGTGGCCGTTTCGGGATATTCTGTTTGGGCTGCTGTGGAACTGGCTGTACAGGCTTTTCCCTGTTTGTTTTTGGTAACGGCTTCTGAACCGGAGACGGCACTATGGGCTTATTTACTTTTTGTTCCGGAAGTGGTCTCTTTTCTATAGGTTCTGGTGGAGGATTAATTCTTCCGGGCTCTGCTTTTGGCACTTGCCGTTCCTCTTTTTTAGGAACTATCTGTTCTTTTCCTCTCTCTTCAAATTCTCCCGTAGGCTGAATATTTCTTACTTTTTTCTCCTGTTCGGTTGTTTTTCTTTCTGCTACAGGTTGTATCTCTTTTTTATCCGTAATCCTGGCAGGTTTTATATCAGTGTTAGCGGCTTCTTCTTTTGAAATAACGGGACGATAGAGTTTCAGTTCATTATTTCCAAACGTTTGTGAAGGTTCCCCATGCTCTTTCACTGTAACAGTATTTATAGAACGGCCCGTAGCTTTTTCAACATCTTCCTGTTTTGGTCCCGAAATATATGTGGTATGAGTAGTGTTATCAATACCATAACCCGGATAGTCAATCCAGTAACCGTAAGGACTTAATCCATCATAAAATACCTGAAAACTAACACCCACTCCCTGCCCCGGAATCTGCTGAGAGGCAGAACATGCACCTGCTATTAAAATAGTTATGACAAGATATTTCGCAGCTAACTTCATTTTTTTTGAATCCATTTATACATTACAATTGTACATACTTACAAGGGAAATAAACCCATATATTCGTTAGAAATTGAATATCAATAGATAAGAAATAAAGAACCAGACTCTGGAAATTTATACTGAGCGAATGATTTTCCGTCTGTCAGCAAAACTCATTCAACCGAGATATACTATTCAACCAATAGAGATTATTATTCACAAAACATGTTAAAAATCCTGTTGGGCAAATGTTTATAACTACAGCCAACTCGCCAGTATTTTTTTCGTAGATTTGTTTTATGACAGGATTCACTTCTAAACCCAATATAAATCCCCGTAAACGAACAACCAAGCCGGTTGTTACCCCACAACTTGTTGATGGGAAAATGCCGCCTCAGGCTGTAGAGCTGGAAGAGGCTGTTCTTGGGGCTCTGATGCTTGAAAAAGACCCATTAACTCAGGTAGTTGATATTTTAAAACCTCAAAGCTTTTATAAAGATGCTCATGCTCGTATTTTTTCGGCTATTCAACAATTATTTAGCCGTTCAGAGCCGGTAGATATTTTAACAGTTACTCAGGAGTTAAAAAAAACCGGTGAGCTGGATATTGTTGGTGGAGCTTATTACATCACACAACTGACCAACCGTGTGGCTTCAGCTGCTAATGCTGAATTTCATTCCCGTATTATTGCACAAAAATTTATTCAGCGCGAATTAATACGTGTATGTACTAAAACCATAAACGATGCATACGATGAAGGTTCTGACGTGTTTGATCTTTTAGACAGTGCCGAGTCTGACCTGTTTTCCATTATGGAAGGTAATATAAAAAAGAACTATGATAAAATGAGTACGCTCATTAAAAAAGCCGTTGAGCAAATCGAGTTTACAAAAAGTAACAAAGGAGATTTTAACGGTATAGGCTCAGGATTAACGGCATTAGACAGACTTACCTCCGGATGGCAAAAATCTGACCTGGTAATCATTGCAGCACGCCCTGCAATGGGTAAAACAGCATTAGTTCTTACTATGGCACGTAATGCTGCTGTTGAGTTCAAAAAAGGAGTTGCTATTTTTTCATTAGAAATGTCATCCCTGCAATTGGTTACACGTCTTATTGCAAGTGAATCTGAACTGGATTCCGAAAAGCTGAAAAAGGGGCAGTTAGAAGATTACGAGTTTCAGCAATTACACGATAAGATACAAAAGCTTTCTGATGCACCTTTATTTATTGACGATACTCCGGGACTATCTGTTTTTGAGTTAAGAGCAAAGGCCCGCAGGTTAAAAGAACAACATAATATCGAATTAATTGTTATTGACTACCTGCAATTGATGACAACTGGTGGAGAAGGAAGAGGAAACAGGGAGCAGGAAATTGCAACCATATCGCGTTCTTTAAAAGGTTTGGCTAAAGAGTTAGATATACCTGTCATTGCTCTTTCGCAGTTAAGCCGTGCTGTTGAAACACGTGGTGGAGATAAACGCCCTCAATTGTCTGACCTGCGCGAATCAGGAGCTATTGAGCAGGATGCTGATATGGTAATGTTTATTCATCGCCCGGAATATTATAATCTTACCGAGGATGTAGAAGGAAACTCTACTATAGGAATGGCGGAACTGATCATTGCCAAACACCGTAACGGGCCTGTAGCTTCAGCTAAAACACGTTATATTAGCAGGTTTACCAAATTTTCTGATTTGGAAACATTTGAGCAGAATAACGGATACAATTCTTCCTATTCAGGAATAGCACCATCGCAGGAATTTGGTACGCCATCACACTCGGTAATACGAGGTTCTAAAATGAATGATGTTGAAGAAGATCACCCGTTTTAGTTTTTTTGAATTTTAGAATTTTTGATTTGATACTAAAATCCTACAGATCAAAACTTGTCCTGACGACAGGTCAGGATTCAACAATTTATCATGAAACGTCTTTTAATTATATTACTACTTATATTCTGTACTTCGCTTTCCCAAGCAGCTTACATCCTTATTCCTATGGATTTGGGGCAGAAAGATCATTTGAAAGCATACGGCATTGCTTATTGGGTGCTCACACAAGATGTGGAAGTGAACTGGTTGCTTAACTACCGGGGGGGCAGTTTTATGATGAAAGATATCAAAGAAATTGAAAATGAATGTACCATACGTGGAGTTTCTTTTGAAGTGATTCCTGATGCTAAATCAGCAGCTATACTCAATGAGATTTCCAACCCGGAAGTGAATATGGAAAATGTAAAACTCGAAAAAGCCCCTAAAGTAGCCGTATATTCTCCTAAAACAAAGCAACCCTGGGATGATGCTGTAACATTGGTATTGAAGTACGCTGAAATCAAATATGACGTTATTTATGACGAAGAAATTCTACAGGACAAACTACCACTTTACGACTGGCTTCATCTGCATCATGAAGATTTTACAGGTCAATATGGCCGTTTCTGGGCTATGTATCAGCATGCCGCCTGGTATCAGGAGCAACAACGGGCATTAGAGACAAGCGCCAAAGCTTTGGGTTATAGCAAAGTATCTCAAATGAAACTGGCTGTGGCCAAAAAAATACGCGATTTTACTGCTGGTGGAGGCTTTTTATTTGCAATGTGCTCTGCACCAGATTCTTATGACATTGCGCTGGCAGCCGAAGGATTAGATATATGTGAACGTATGTTTGATGGAGATGGAACAACTCCAAACTATAACTCAAAATTAGACTTTTCAAAAACTTTTGCTTTTACCAACTTTACATTAAGTACAAATCCTAATGAATATGCTAAATCAAATATAGATACCTATCAAAGTCGTTCATCAAAATATAATGTAACGCGGCCTAATGATCTTTTTACTTTGTTTGATTTTTCAGCGAAATGGGACATAGTACCTACCATGTTATGCCAGAATCATGAAAAAATTGTTAAAGGTTTCTGGGGACAAACCGTAGGTTTCGATAAATCTTTTATTAAACCAAATATACTGATATTAGGCGAAAATAAAGCAGCAAACGAAGCACGTTATATTCATGGAGAATTTGGAAAAGGAACATTTACCTTTTACAGCGGGCATGATCCTGAGGATTATCAACACCGTGTGGAAGATCCTCCCACTGATTTAAGTTTGCATCCTAATTCTCCGGGCTATCGCCTTATATTAAATAATATTCTTTTTCCGGCTGCAAAAAAGAAAAAGCAAAAAACATAGTAAGCCGTTAAGAAATATATATTTTAGTTACTATTGAAACGAGGTTAGTATTTCAGACAGTTCCTCCATCGTGATTATTTTAGTATCAGGAGGTATTTCAAAAGTAGTATCATCAACAGTTTCTTTAGTTACTGAAGTTGCAACAAATTGCATTTCAAGTCCTGCTTTTTTTATCCTATATTCCATCAACACTCCATCTAACTTATAATAAGGATTTGAAAAATTAGAGTTATTAATATTTAATTCATTTGTGTAATAAATATCATAATCTATTGGTTCTCCTCCTTTGTAATGTATTCTGGCCTTTTTGCATTTATAACCAGCAATTATTTTAGTTTGATTGGTAGGTATTACCTCTATGTTAAATAATTCATTTTCTTTTTGTATTTCTTCCGCATTTTGAATAACTGCTTTTGATGGATTTCCAGTAAACTTAACCATTTGAGTAAATGTTTTTGACTCAGGATTGGAAATAAATGTCAACGTTAAAATACCCATTCCCGCATTCATTTGAACTGCGGTTTTGTTATTTTTAAACTTTACAGTCATTTTACTTGGTGCAAGCTCTGCCATAGAATTACTTATATCTACTAACTCTGCACTATAAGTTATCACTCCCTCTGAAATACGGCTATCTTCCTTTTCAGGTGCCCCACAACTTAACCATGAAAAAGCTATAGTTAACGTAACGAGGCCAAAAAATAATCTTTTTCCCATTAATTTTTCTACAATTTATCT
>JAHEXZ010000105.1 GCA_023251835.1 Bacteroidota bacterium
ACACTCTTCGACAGGCTCAGAGTGACCCGTGTGCCAGTCATACTGAGCTTGTCGAAGTATCTGGGTTGGCCATTTTGAAATATAACAATGCGGAAATTTATCCCGTGCACAGTATAATAAAAAAACACTGATAAGGATCATCATATAAAAATTATTTTTAAAACCGAGAGCCTTTCACCAAAACTCAGGTGAAAGGCTCTGCTTATTTCTGGTATTAGATGTTTCCACAAAATGTGAAAAAACTATACAATTTAATCTTTGCTGCTGGTAATAAAATTATTATTTTCGTTTGGGAATCAGGCGGTGAAGAGAAATTAAATAAGGAAATGAAAAATGAAACTTTATGATTACATTATTATAGGCTCTGGTTTTGGTGGCTCTGTTTCTGCAATGCGGCTTGCAGAAAAGGGTTATTCTGTTTTAATTATTGAGAAGGGGAAGAATTATCGTAATGAAGATTTTCCGAAAACAAACTGGAATTTCAAAAAATTCTTTTGGGCTCCCAAATTGGGCTGGTTTGGTATTCAGAAAATTACTTTTTTCCCTCAGGTAATGATTTTAAGCGGTGTGGGTGTGGGAGGAGGAAGTTTAGTTTATGCCAATACACATATGGTTCCGCCCGATGAATTTTTCAAGAACCCTTCCTGGGCTTCATTCAAAGATTGGAAAAAAATTCTTCTCCCGTTTTATGATAGAGCTCGTTTTATGCTTGGAACTGTTCCTAATCAATCTCTTCACCGGGCTGATGATATTCTGAAAGAAGTTGCTGATGAAATGAATCGTTCCTCATCCTACAAAAATGTGGATGTTGGTGTGTATTTCGGAGATACAGAAAAAGAAAAAGACCCTTTTTTCAATGGGTTGGGGCCATTAAGGAAAGGTTGTAATGAATGTGCAGGATGTATGGTAGGATGCAAGCATAACGCTAAAAATACGCTGGATAAAAATTACCTTTATTTCGCTCAAAAATTTGGAGCCGAAATTGTTGCTGAACGTAAAGCAGAAAAAATCGAATTTAAAGATGGGATTTATTCTGTTGAAACCGTTTCAAGCACTTCACGCTTTTCAAAAAAGAAAATTTTATTTCAAGGGAAAGGGCTTATTGTTTCAGGTGGCGTGCTTGGCACAATGGATTTGCTCTTAAAACAAAAATATAAATACAAAACACTTACGCGGCTTTCTGAACAACTGGGAGAGAATGTCCGTACTAATTCTGAAATGCTTTGTGGTGTAACAGCTCCAAAAGAAAAATTAAATCATGGAATTGCTATTTCATCTGTATTTAACCCGGATGAACATACTCATGTTGAAATAGTGAAATACCCGGATGATTCTAATGCGATGAAAGCATTTGCTACACTTGCCACAGGGCCAGGCCATCCGCTTTTGCGAAGCGCAAAACTTTTTGGAAATATAATTTTTCATCCTTTATTGTTCTGTAAACAGGTTTTTGGCAAAAACTGGGCTCACCGCTCCATCATCTTTCTGGTGATGCAACATATAGATAACTCTATGAAAATGGTATACAAAAAGTTTCCTTTTTCACGAATTTCTTTTTGGAATAAAAAGGAGAACCGCATTCCTTCTTATATTGGTATCGGGCAGGAAACAATGATGAGATATGCAAAAAAAATAAACGGGCTTCCTCAAAATGCAACCACTGAAGTTTTATTCAACATGTCTTCAACAGCACATATTTTGGGAGGCTGCCCGATGGGAAAGAGTGATAAAGAAGGAGTAGTAAATGATAAATTTGAAGTATTTAACTACCCGAATATGCATATATTGGATGGCTCAATTATTCCATGCAACCTGGGAGTAAATCCTGCTTTAACCATTACAGCACTATCGGAATACGCTATGTCATTGGTTCCTGAAAAAGATGGAAATAAAAATAGTTCGTTAGAAGAACAGATGAAGAACCTCTCCCCTTGCCCCTCTCCTTAAAAAAGGAGAGGGGGGCAAGTCCTTCTCCTTTTTTAAGGAGAAGGATTTAGGATGAGGTTAACTTAAAAATTAAACAATGGCCCTACCGAATGACTATCATAATTTATGGAGATGGGGAAACCCGGAAAATGCTGTTCAATTGAGCCAGTTTCCCAAACTACAATTGTTTCTTGAAAACAGGTTTGGAAAAAAATTAAATGCGAGTAGTAAGACCCCTTCCGTTAAAATTTCGTCTTCCCGTTTCACTGAGAATGAACTGAAGGTCTTTTTTCCAAAATTAAAACCAAACCAGATTTCATTGGAAGAATATGAACGTCTGCGTTATACATTTGGAAAAAGCTATTATGATATTATCCGGATTATTACAAGCAACAACTCTTTTTCACCCGATTTTATTTTATTTCCGGAAACTGTTGAAGATGTTTCATACATTTTAAAACAAGCTGTAGCAAACAAAATAAAAATTATCACATACGCAGGTGGAAGTAATGTGGTAGGAGCATTTGATACCGACATGTCTTTTCCTGTTGGTGTACTCAATATGCAAAAATTAAACCGGCTTATTGAAATTGATTCCGATTCCCATACCGCTATATTTGAAGCAGGAATCTTCGGTCCTCAGCTTGAAAAAATTTTAAATGAAAAAAATTTCACACTCGGACATTTTCCGCAGTCTTTTGAATTTTCAACTCTTGGGGGATGGCTTGCACTTCGTTCTGCCGGGCAGGAATCGGGTCTTTATGGGAAAATAGAAGATATTGTTGTGCAGATGAAGGTTGTTACTCCTTCCGGAATTATTGAAGATGTTGGATTTCCGCGGCATGCCTGCGGCCCCGATTTTCAACGCCTGTTTTTAGGTTCTGAAGGAACGCTGGGAATTATTGTTCAGGCAAAACTACGCATTCATAAAAAGCCGGAAAGTTATTTTTGGAAAATAGCGCTTTTCAAAAATTTTGGGAGCGGCTCAGAAGCCTTACGTGAACTGATTCAATCGGGTATTCATCCTGCCATTGCAAGACTTTCGGATGTTCAGGAAACACAACTATCAACCCTCATCGGCCACAAAGAAAAAAGGGGACTGCAAAAGTTTGTTCAGTCAATAATGAAATCATGGTTAAAATCAAAAGGCTATCATGAACCCTGTATTTTGATGATGCGTTTTGCTGCCCGGAATGAAAGTGATTATACCGCTGCAAAAGTTGCAGAGCGTATAATAAAAAAATACGGGGCACAAAAATTACCTTCATCAGTAGCTTCAAGCTGGGAAAGCACACGTTTTTCTCTTCCCTACTTGCGTGATACCCTTGTTGAACATGATGTTTTGATTGATACTTTCGAAACAGTTTCTTCCTGGAAAAATCTGTTACCTCTATATCATCACATAAAAAATGTATTGAAATTGCACAACGATTATTTTGGTAAAGGAGGGCTATTACTATGTCATATTTCTCATGTTTATGAAACTGGTGCATCGCTTTATTTTACAATGATAGCACCACAGGAGAAAGGAAAAGAAATACAACAGTGGCAGGAGCTTAAAAAAATTGTTTCAGATGCAATTATTGAAAAAGGCGGAGCAATAAGTCATCATCACGGTATCGGTAAAGACCATCAAAACTGGTATCTGAAGCAGCTTAATCCCGAAACAAAAAAACTTTTACAGGCAATAAAAAATCATCTTGACCCATCAACTACTTTAAACCCCGGAAAATTAATTGATGCGCAGAATTAATACTATAAATGAATTTTCTGATAAAATTTTTGATGTTGCAATTATCGGTGGAGGGATAACTGGGGCGGGAATTCTGAGTGAAGCAACAAAACGGGGTTATCAATGCATTCTGCTTGAAAAGAATGATTTTGCCAGCGGAACAAGCTCAAAGTCGGCTAAATTAGTGCATGGAGGATTACGTTATCTTCAACATGCAAAAATAGGCCTGGTAAGAGAAGGGCTGCGGGAAAGACATTATCTCCTGAAAAATTTTCCTCATCTTGTACAACCTCTTCCTTTCTTATTTCCGGTTTATTCTTTTTCTTCAAAGCTGAAGTTGCATGTTGGAATGTGGCTTTACAAAAAGCTCAGTTATGATAAGGAGATTGCAACGTATGCTTTCCTGAACAAACAGCAAACCATTGAAAAATTTCCGGCTATCTGTCAAAACCGCTTGGAAGGAAGTTTTTTGTTCTACGATGCCCTCACTAACGATGCCCGTTTGTGTAATGAAGTTATAGCATTGGCGCAACAGGAAGGAGCAGTTGCCTTAAATTACTGCGAATTTATTTCAGCAGAAAATAAAGCAGAGTTTGTTCATATTTGTTGCAATGATAAGATTCAGAATAAACCGGTAACGTTTTCTGCAAAATATATTATCAATGCTACAGGGCACTGGACAGATGAAACACTGAAAAAATTAGGTGTTAAAAATCCGCTATATATAGCACCAAGCAAAGGCATCCACTTGGTTTTTTCAAAAGAAAGATTCCCAGCTGATACTGCAATTTTATTTTCTTCATACGCTAACGATGGTCGCTCAATGTATGCTGTTCCCTGGGAAAACAATAGTGTTGTAGTAGGCACAACGGATACCGAACAATTAGAAAATATGGATGATCCGAAAGCGGATGAAAATGATATTCATTATATTTTAAAAAGTATTCACAGTTTTGCACCATCGCTTGGTATTTCAGAAAAAGATATTCTTGGCAGTTTTGCAGGGCTGCGCCCTCTTCTCAGGGATGATGGCCCGAGCAAAGACCGCGCTCGCGATTATAAATGCTGGTGGAGTAGCCAAAGAACCGTTTCTATTGCAGGGGGCAAACTTACCAGTTTTCATGCAATGGCTAAAACAGCAATAAACAGGCTGGAAGAAAAATTAATACCCAGTCTTATGCCTCCTCAGACTTTAAATCCCGGGCAAGACAAATCATACACTCTAACCGAAGATTTGAATGTTTTCAAAGAAAGGATCAAACAAAAATATGCCGGCCAGTCAGAATTAATTTTTGAAATTATGAATGAAAGCCAGGATAATAAATACCTTTTACACAATGAAATTCCTGTTTCAATAGCAGAAATTATTTATTTTATTCGTTATCAGAATTGTTGTCATCTTGACGATTTACTTACAAGGCGTTTATCGGTTAGTTATGTTCTGAAAAAATTTCCTGACAGTAAATCCATTATTGAAAAAACGGCAGGCATTATGGCTAAAGAATATAAATGGACAGAACAGGAAAAAATTTCTAAAATTTCACAATACTTAAAAACATGATTTCCTCAAAACCATTTTTTCAATCCGGCAAGACACTTAATTTCGGACATCGCGGATTTGCAGGCCAATACCCTGAACATACACTTTTATCGTACCGGGAAGCTATTGCTGCGGGAGCCGATGTACTTGAGTTAGATGTGCGCCTAACAAATGATAACCGTTTAGTTCTTATGCACGATGCTACGTTAGATAGGACAACAAACGGCAAAGGCAAGGTCAAAGAAAAATCATCAGATGAAATCAAAAAATTGAATGTAGGATGTAAATTCTCTCTTCAGGAAAATGGCAACACCTGTTTCCCATTCAAAGATGCAGGATTGAAAATTCCTTCATTGGCTGAGGTTTTTGATGAATTTAAGCAATACAGATTTAACATTGATATAAAACAGCATGAAAAAAAGATATGTGAATCGTTGTTTCAGCTTATAAAAGAGTTTAAAATGACAGAGCAGGTTCTGGTGGCATCTGATGATTATGAAACCATCAGCTATTTCCGAACACTGTCAAATGGAGAAATTGCTACTGCCGCTTCTTTTCGTGAGGTTGGAAATTTTATGTTATTCAAAAGCATAAACAATCTCAAACGATTTCATCTGGAAGCAGATGCCTTGCAGATACCTGAAAAGTATTTTGGTGTTCGTATACTTACAGAAAGCCTTATTCAGGAAGCACATAAAAAAAATATTGCTGTTCATCCCTGGACAATTAATGAAAAAGCAGATATGAAACGGTTACTTTGCTGGGGTGTTGATGGAATTATAACGGACTTCCCGGATGTGTTGAGTGGGGTGATTAATGAGTGACGTGTTGCTAAATATTGCAGGGAAACGATACTTGCATGTAGCTCCAAGACATCAGGTTGTGAAAAAACTCCCTAATGCGGGTAATTTATTCGGGTACCCCTCTGAACATTTTTCAAATACTCGATTCTAATGGTGTTCATTTTTAGTATTTTCACACTCTGACGTTAGTGGAAGGGCAGAAAAACAAAATGCGGAGAATAATTGACATTTTGAACGCATTTTATGCGGATATAGTTTTGCAATGCGGAGAATAAATACTACTTTAGACGCATAATTAGCGGAGAAAAGAAATATGTATTTATATAACAATCAAAATTGGCCAATCTTTAGATGGAATAGTGAGAAACTTTTGCCGTTGCTTTCATATGTAAGAAATAGACAAGGAAAATTAATTGGTAAAATGGGAGCTTTGGGATTTGAACTTCGCAATGAAGCAAATCTTGAAATTTTAACTCAGGAGATTATAAAATCGAGTGAAATTGAAGGTGAATTTCTTGATAGAGAACAAGTAAGGTCGTCAATAGCGAGACGATTAGGATTAGAAATATCAGGATTAGTTTATTCTGAACGTAATGTTGACGGAATTGTGGATTTGATGATTGACGCAACCAAAAACTATGACCAAAAACTAAATAAGGAGCGACTATTTACTTGGCATGCCGCACTTTTTCCTACTGGACAAAGTGGAATGTACAAAATTATCACTGGAAATTGGCGTGACGACTCAACCGGACCAATGCAAGTTGTGTCTGGTGCTTTGGGAAAGGAAAAAGTTCACTATCAAGCACCGCCAGCGGCTCAACTTGAAAATGAGATGCGGATATTCTTCGATTGGTTTAATTTGGAACAAAATACGGATTTGGTACTAAAATCAGCAATTGCGCATTTATGGTTTGTGACACTTCACCCCTTTGAAGATGGAAACGGCAGAATTTCAAGAGCTCTTAGTGATATGTTACTAGCACGTTCTGATGAACAATCGTACAGATTTTATAGTATGTCGACACAAATCCGCAAAGAACGAAATTCCTATTATGACATATTAGAAAAAACTCAAAAAAGTGGTTTAGACATTACTAGTTGGCTCGAATGGTTTTTGAATTGTTTATTGCATTCCATTGAGAATTCTGAAAAGCTTCTTGAGAAAATAATTTATAAACATTTCTTCTGGTTAAAACACACAAGAGTTAACATAAATGACAGGCAAAGAAAAGTCCTAAATATGCTAATGGATGATTTTGAAGGAGTACTAAATACGACAAAATGGGCAAAGATTGGAAAATGCTCGCAAGATACAGCTTTGCGAGACATTCAAGATTTAATTGAAAAAGGAATTTTGGAGAAAAGTGAACAAGGAGGTCGTAGTACAAATTATGAACTAAGAATAGATGAACAGTAACAAGCCCCAGCCACTAATCGAGTAGACGGCTCCGCCAGAATTAACTCCTGTTTTCAGGCTTTATCTTTCCATTAAACGCAAAGGGAAAAAAGCAGGGGAAATTAAGAATTGGTAATTTCAATTTTTTAGTTCCGGGCTATTAGAAACTCTTTTAGCTCATTAAAATCAGGCTTTATTACAATACTTTTCTTTTTCCTGTTGAAAAGGTCGTTGACTGATTCCGGTATTTCAATAACCTCCATTCCGACAATAGTTTTTACCACATCATCAAACTTCACCGGATGCGCTGTTTCAAGCAGAATGCCCTTTTCATCAGGATGCTTTTCTAAATATTGTAAAAGGCCCCGATATGCCACTGCACCATGCGGCTCTAATAAATAATTGTATTTATTGTATACATCTGCAATTGTGCTGGCTGTTATTTCATCATTTACACAACAGCCGCTAACCACCTCTTTAATATGAGCATGTTTATGTGCAAACATTTCCAGCAAACGAACAAAATTACTTGGATTACCAACATCCATAGCATTAGAGATTGTAGCAATTGCCAATTTAGGAGAGAATATTTGATGAAGAATATAATCTGAAAATACATCGTTACTATTGCATGCTGCAATAAAATGACGAACGGGGGCACCCGAAAAATAAGCTAAAAGCCCGGCACAAATATTACCAAAATTTCCGCTGGGAATACTTATCACGGGCTTAAATTCGTAAGGCCACTGCTGAAGCGCATAAAAATAATAAAACTGCTGCGGGAGCCAACAGGCTATATTAATAGAATTAGCAGAAGTAAGTGATAATTGTTTGTTTAATAATTTATCGACAAAAGCCTGTTTAACCATACGTTGACAATCATCAAATGTTCCTTGTACTTCAAGTGCTGTAATATTTTTTCCAAGTGTGGTTAATTGCAGCTCCTGAATTTTACTCACTTTGCCAGAAGGGTATAATATAATCACATCAATACCCTTAATCCCCAAAAAACCATTAGCTACAGCACTACCGGTATCCCCCGCAGTTGCTACCAGCACAGTTATTTCTTTATTGTTTCCTTTGGAAAAATAACTCAGACAACGACTCATAAACCGAGCTCCAACATCTTTGAATGCCATTGTAGGGCCATGGAACAATTCTAATGAATAAACTGAGTTATTTATTTTTTTCAGTGGGAAATTGAAGTTTACCGTTTCCGAGCAAATAGCATATAAATCAACATCAGGTATGGTTTTCCCGATATAAGGCCTTATAACTTCAAAAGCAATATCTTCTTTTGTCTTATCTTTTAGATGTTGGAAAAAAAATAGATGACAGAATAGGTGTTTTTTCAGGAAAATACAACCCTTTATCCGGTGCCAGACCGTGAAGAGCGGCTTCACGGAAATCTACAAGCGGAGACTGTCCGTTCAAACTGTAATAATGCATTTTAATTTAGCTTATCATGGATTTTTCAAGCACCGGTTATACTTCTGCTGAATGCGTTTGCAAAAAACCAACAAACTCAGTATAACTACCTACGATTCTTACTATCAATACAAAACTATCATTAATTTTTAAATCCAAAAAAGTTAATCCGCTCAACTTTAACAAAGAAGCTTCTTAGCCATGTTTCTTTATTACTCATCGAAAATAAAAAACATCCGTAGAGTTGAACATTATTTTTCAGATAGTTTCCATCGCTTTTTATTCACATTCATTATGGGCTTTTATAACTAAATATGAAAATACATATACATACCTATTACAAATTAATCAATACATTAATAAAAAGTTTAAATGAATAAAAGAACTTCACTTCTGTTTTTTTTATTATTTGAAACATCAATTGTTTTTTCCCAAACAAGTGATAGTGTGAAAGTTCAGGAACTTATAGATTTGTCCTTTGAAGATCTTCTGGATATGCCAGTTTCCAGTGCTTCAAAAATCGGACAAAAAGCAAGCACTGCACCAAGTATTGTTTCTGTTATAAACCGGGAGCAGGTAATTAAATATCAATGGACAAGTTTAAATGATATTGTATTTAAACAAGCCGGATTTTCTCCCAGCCAGGATAGATTTAATCAGGTAATTATATCCAGAGGCATAAACGATTTATTGTGGAGCAAACGTTTGTTAATTTTATTTGATGGAGTACCTTTTTCCAGCTTCCAAAGTTCCGTTACAGATCAGGCCTTTTCCATCAATATGGCAAAAAACGTTGAAATTATAAGAGGGCCGGGGGCCGCACTTTATGGATCACAGACTGTAACAGGAGTTATACAGGTGAATAGTCTGTCGTTTTCTGATTTAAAAGGGAATGGAGAAATCAGAATAAAAGTGGGGGATTCCGGTTATAGAAATTTAAATGTACTAACTGGTGTTAAAGGTAAAAACGCAAACCTGCTTATCTCCTTAAACAATTTTAGCTCTGAAGGAAATGAGTATAAATCATACGATGCTGTTTTAAAAAAAGATGCACAAGGAAATTTTATTAAACAAAAAACGCAAGATGAAAAAAACAGTCTGTACTTCTGGACAAAGCTGGAAGGCAGGGATAAGCTGAAAGGTTTTAGCCTTTCGTACCATTGTCAGAATTACAACTTTCAAATGGGACACGGATTTCTGGGCTACTTCCCAGAGATAGAAAAAACAAGCAGTGTTACACGTAATTATATCCTTGCAAAATATGTTACGCCTCGCTCATCTAAAAAGTTGGTGCAGGAATACGTGATTAAATACGACAATGAAATTTCAAGATACAATATGCAACTGGTACCAGTTGGTTTCGTCAGAGCATTACCCGATGGGGTACTGGATAGCGCTGGTATATATGAAGAATACATCACTCCGATAAACGACCTATTCGTACGTACACAATGGATTTATTCATTTGAAAACAGAGCTACCCTTTTAGCTGGCGTTGAACAGGACATAGTTTATTACCGAGGCGACAAGCTGCATAACAGCAATGTTAATTTAAACGCTCCCGGATTTATTCCATTCAATAGTGGTAAACTTGAAAAAGTAGGTTCTTTATATGAGCCAATTAAAAATCATCCAATAAATAGCACAGGTGTATATGTACAATTAACATCAGGAAAAATATTGGGATCCAAGCTAACAGCTACACTTGGAGCCCGTTATAACATGTATTATTATACGTACAAAAATCTGACAACAAAACATGATACAAACAGGTTTATAACACACCTCAGCCCGCGCATTGCTTTGGTGTATACGGCAACAGCCAGCCTTTCATTTAAAGTATTATATGGCGATGGATTCCGGTTCGCTTCACCATTTGAGCAGTTTATTGCCAACAGTATTATCAGTGGTTCTGGCAGAGGAAATATAAAACCGGAAGACATAAACAATTTTGAACTTTCATCTGACTGGAATATCCGTAACACAATAAAATGGCGCAATACTTTATTCTATTCCATTTTTAAAAACCAAATACGCAACAGCACCAATAGCAATATTTTTGATAATGTACTAAATACAACTCAGGGAGGCTTTGCATCGGAAATAAATATACTTTTTGGTAGTTTATCTGCTTTTGTGAATTACTCTTTTGTTAAACGGTTTAAAGAAACAAGCACCGATACGCTTATCAAAGTCAGCAATTCTCTTATATGGTATCCTACCCACTCTGTTAATGGAGGCTTCAGTTATATACATAAAAAGTTTACGTTTACTATTTCCGGACACTTTCAAAGCAAGGTGTATAGGCGTGAAACGGAAAAAGGCACACCCAAAACCGGGCAAAATACAGATATAAACTATGATTCCCTGAGAGATGCGCAAGTGAAGGCCTGGCATACATTTGATGCAAATCTGGTTTATTCCATTAACGAACAACTGAAAATAATGTGTGTTGTAACCAATCTATCAGATCAAAAATATAATCTGATTAATAATCTTGATGGCAGATCGCCTTATCCTTTTGACTACCAGCAGCAAGGCAGAAGGGTAATGTTTGAATTACGAATCAATTTGTGATAAAAGAATGTTGTTAAAAAAAGGAATAGCTTCTTTTATTATAAGTATTGTGCTATTAGCATTTATTCCAGCAAAAGGTTATACACAACAATCGGCCTTTAAAGCAGCTTTTCTGTACCATTTTACAGAATACATCGACTGGAGAAATGTTAAAATGGAGACATTTAATTTTGCCGTGCTCGATAAATCGCCTATTACAGAACAAATGAAAATTATTGCAAATGAAAAAAAAATTAAAAACAAAAAAATAAAAGTTAAAGAGTACGCCACTTTAGATGCTGTGGAAGATTGCCATATCTTATTTATACCGGAAACATGTACAATTTCCATTGAAAGTATTCTGAAAAAATTTGCCGGCAAACCGGTATTGATTGTAACGGAGAAAGCCGGATACGGTAAAAAAGGCGCACATATTAATTTCCTGGTTTCTGAAAATAAGTTACGATTTGAAATTAATCTGGAAGCTTTCAAAAACTCCGACATAGCTATTAGTTCACAGCTATTACAACATGCTACTATTGTAAATTGAAATGATATATTTATATAACATACCTATTAAATACAAGCTTATATTAATGCAGGTATTCACCTCATTTATTGTATTGGGGTTATGCTGTACATTTTTCGTAATAACGGATGTAAGGAACTATAAAGATCGAAAAGCAGAAAGTATAAGCGCCATTGCACAGGTTCTCGGTTCCAACACTATATCTGCAATTCAGTTTCTTGATACTGCTGCCGCAATGGATAAACTATCTCAATTAAAAATAGAAACAGATATTCTCAATGCAAGTATTCTTAATAAAACAAACAATGTGTTTGCCAGCTATACAAAAATGGGGGCAAAAAATTTTAATTTTGAACCGACTACTAATAGTATTAGCAATAGAACAGAATTTAGCGGTGCTTCTCTTTTTGCTTATAGCAAAATTGCCAGAAATGAAGAAAACCTGGGTACGGTTTGTTTACGGGTTGAATTAGCAGAATTGAACAATATAATCGGTGAAAAAGTTCGAATGGCAATCATCTTGTTTGTTATTGGAGTTGTATTTGCCCTAATGATATCTATAATTTTTCAGAGAAGTATTTCTACACCAATACTAAATCTTTTAGCCACCATGCAACAAGTAACGCAAAGCGGAAATTATAAAAACCGCGTACAAGTTAAAGGGGATGATGAAGTAAACACCCTTTCATGCGCTTTTAATACCATGCTGGAAGAGATTGAAAAAAGAGAAATGCATATCAAACAACGTACAGCCGAATTAGAAACAGCTAATAAGGAAATGGAATCTTTCTCTTATTCGGTTTCTCATGATTTGCGTGCTCCTATAAGGGCCATCAATGGTTTTTCAAAAATAATTGAAAAAAAACATACTCCACAATTGGATGATGAAGGCAAAAATCTGTTGAATACTATATCAGAAGAAGCCACACGAATGGGGCGATTGATTGATGATTTGCTTGCATTTTCGCGTCTCGGCAAAAAAGAAATACAAAAAGCAAAAATTGACATGACTGAACTGGCAAAAGAAGTCATAAATGAAATTTTAAAACTGGAAGCAGAAAAATATAAAGCCATTATTACAATTGACCAGTTGTCCTCTGCAGATTGTGACAGAGTATTGATAAAACAGGTATTTGTCAACCTTATTTCAAATGCATTGAAGTTCTCATTTCAAAATCCTGAACCTGCAATACATATTGGTTCTTATTCTGAACCCAATTCAATAGTGTATTATATCAGAGACAATGGTGTAGGTTTCGACATGAAATTTTATGACAAACTTTTTGGTGTTTTCCAACGCTTACACAACCCTGATGAATTTCCGGGAACAGGAATAGGTCTGGCTATTGTAAAAAGAATAATTATACGTCACGGAGGTAAAGTATGGGCAGTAGGAAAAGTAAATCAGGGAGCTACATTTTATTTTTCGTTGCCAGACAATACAACAAATTCGGCAAATACAACAAATAAAGAATCTTTATAATAAAATAAATGACGCTATTAAAAAACATGAAAACATATCCTGTAGAAATCGTTTTGGTTGAAGACAATCCAAGCGATGCAAAGTTAACAATTATGGCATTAAAAGAAGGCAATGTTGTTAATAAGATTGTGCATCTGAAAGATGGAGAAGAAGCACTTAACTATATTTTTTGTGAAGGCCTCTATGCTAACCGAACCATGGCAACTCCACTCGTAATTTTGCTGGATCTTAAAATGCCCAAAGTAAATGGAATTGAAGTTCTAAGAAAAATTAAAGCTGACGAAAGAACAAAAAGTATCCCCGTTGTTGTATTTACCTCATCACAGGAAGATCCGGATGTAAAAGAATGTTATAACCTTGGCGTAAACAGTTATATTGTTAAACCGCTTGAATTTGATCAATTTTCTCAGGTAGTAAAAAACTTAGGTTTATATTGGTCTTTATTAAATCGTATACCAGAAGAAGTTATAAGCCAGGTCTGCTCCACAAAAAATGAGAAAGACTGCAAATAATAAAAGAAACCAATGTTAAGTCAACCTTATTTTGACGTAAAACCTGGCAGGTCTGATAAACTGTGCTCAGAGAGAGATATGCCTGGTTTATGCTTGACAAGAGACTAAATTAATACGTTCCCATTCATTTCCATAGGGATAGCTATTTGCATTAATGTTAAAATTGTAGGTGCAATATCTGCGAGTTTGCCATTGTTTATTTTTTTAAACTCATTATCAATTAAAATGCATGGTACAGGATTGGTTGAATGTGCTGTATTGGGCGAGCCATCAGGATTAATGGCTATATCAGCATTCCCATGATCGGCAATAATTATAAAAGAATAGCCACTTTGTATACCAGTTTCAACTACCCGTTTTAAACAAGTATCCACGGTTTCAACAGCCTTTATTATGGCATTATAAACACCTGTATGTCCAACCATATCCGGATTTGCATAGTTGAGACAGATAAAATCCGGCTTCCCCTCTCCTTCAGAAGAGGGGTGTTTCATTTCCCGTATAATGGCATCTGTTAATTCGATGGCGCTCATTTCAGGTTTTAAATCATAAGTAGCTACCTTAGGAGAAGGTATAAGAATTCGTTTCTCTCCGACAAACTCTTTCTCCCTGCCTCCGGAAAAGAAAAAAGTAACATGTGGGTATTTTTCTGTTTCAGCAATACGTATTTGTTTTTTCCCATTTTTTTCAAGCACTTCACCCAACGTATTTATAAGATTATCCTTGTCATAAACAACACGTACATTTTTAAATGTAGCATCATAGTTGGTCATGGTTACATAGTACAGAGGCATAGTATTCATAGCGTTTTCAGGCATATTCTGCTGTGTAAGCACCTGTGTAATCTCACGACAGCGGTCAGTACGAAAATTAAAACAAATTACTACATCATTCTCTTTAATAGTTCCAATCTGCTGACCCGCACCATTCACCACCACAATCGGCTTAATAAATTCATCTGTTATTCCTTCAGCATAAGATTTTTCAACAGCCTGTAAAACATCAACCGTTGCAATTCCTTTTCCATGAATCAATAAATCATAAGCCAGTTTAACGCGTTCCCATCTTTTATCTCTATCCATGGCATAGTATCTGCCAACAACGCTTGCAATCCTACCTGTTGATTTCTGAAGATGAGCTTGAAGATTTTTTATATACACCAAACCACTTTTGGGATCCGTGTCTCGTCCATCAGTAAAAGCATGAACAAACACCTTTTCTAAACCAAAAACTTTTGCTACATCACATAAATAGTGCAAATGGGCCTGTGATGAATGTACACCACCTTCTGAAACCAATCCCATAAAATGGACTGCCTTATTATTTTGTTTTGCATATTCAAAAGCCTTTACCAGAACAGGGTTAGTGTCAATTGTTTTTTCGCGGATTGCTTTGTTGATAAGAGCCAGATCCTGGTATACAACTCTCCCGGCTCCTATATTCAGATGACCTACTTCACTGTTTCCCATCTGTCCGTCAGGCAGGCCAACATTTTCTCCATGAGTTTTTAATGTGGAATAAGGATACTTTTTATACAAACTATCCATAAAAGGAGTATTGGCATTGGCAATAGCGTCTGCTTTTGAGCCATCACCAAGTCCCCAGCCATCTAAGATTATTAATGCTACTTTTTTCATTACAATGCGAATTACGAATTTATCCTTAAGTAAAGTTTTCAAAATAACTTCCTCAATCCATGCACATATTTCGACAAGCTCAATATGACTCGCGCGCGGTCAGTCAGAGCTAGTTTACCCTGAGCAAAGTCGAAGGGAAGACTGTGGGTGGCAATTTGAAAATGAATCATATTTCTTTTGTTGAAGTTATTTTGAAAAC
>JAHEXZ010000039.1 GCA_023251835.1 Bacteroidota bacterium
TTTTTTGATTTTTTCATGTACAAAAAAAGCTTAGTGAAATCACTTTCACTAAGCTTTCTCCAAACCTTTATACAGTAAGGTGAACAGAGGATTCCACCAACCATTTTTCAGTAATATGCCTGATTATTCAGTTTCTGCTATAGCAATCAATATCTTTTCCATTTTCTTTTTCATTTCCGAAGCAGTACATTCATAATTATTTGCAAGTAAAGAGAAACAGATCAGTTCTCCTTTCTTATTTTTTACATATCCGGCATAACCCCTTGCTCTTGTGATATAGCCGCTTTTAGCACATAAATTATTTTCTGCTGCACTTCCTTCACACAGATTACCTAAGGAACCTGATTTACCAGCTATCGGGAATGAATCGTAAAAGGTTTTAAAATTTTTATCCTTTGCCATAAACTGTAAAACCTGCACCTCAGTTTTGGTGGTGATCACATTGGAGCGGGAGAGGCCACAACCATCATTCATAAAAAAACCTTCAACATCTATTCCCATTTTTTTCCAGAATGCAGTAATAATATCGATGCCTTCATTTTCTCTGCCAATTCCATTTTCTTTATATGCAATATATTTAAGCAGATGTTCTGCATACAGGTTGTTACTTTTAAGGTTAGTCCAGTAGATAATTTCACTTAATGGAGGCGAAAAATTTGTAAACAAGGTCTTCTTGGAAAGTTCAGCATATCTGTTTGTTTCTTTCAATTCGCGCACTGTTGTTGCTTTTGTGGCAACAGTTATACCAATAGTTTTTAATACGCTTTCCAGTGATTGTGCACAAAATAAAGCAGGATCAGGAAGAGAACCCTCTATATCATAACTCTTACTGTTGGCAGGGATGGTTCCTTGTATTTTCCGGTAATAAGTATAAGGAGCACCATAAATAAAAGCATTATCATCATCACCACCAGAAATAACATTATTTATAAGTTGCAGACCATCAATAGCGGGGCTCACGTTTACAACTGTTGTAGGAGTATTGGTAATTCCGGATTTCAGGTAAATTGTATATTTATTATCATGATAGGATAATCCACTTGCTCCTGCGCCAAAATAATTGCCTATATCAGACCATACCCATTGGGGAGGTAAAATATTGTCATCAAATATGCCGGCATCACCAATAATGGCACCTTCAATTTTTTTTACCCCTTTATATTTAAGAAAATTAGCCCATCTATCCGTGGTGCTGAGACTATCTTTAGGAGCTTTAAAATATTCAGATTCAAGAGTGGGATCACCACCACCGGTAATGTATAAGTTGCCTTTTATTGTGCCTGTAAGCGTATCAAAAGAACCATCGTACTGTAATTTGGTTTCAAATCTGAAATCGCTTCCTAATATAGATAAAGCAGCTCCTGTAGTGATTATTTTTAATGTGCTTGCTGGTATCAGGCTCACGGCACTATTGTATTCAGCGATAATAGTATCTTGTTTAGCCGGCATTACACAAATACTCCATGTTGCATGTTTTAAGGCAGTATCTGTTTTTAGTTTTTCAATTTCCTTATCCAGCTTTGTTGTCTTTATCTGGGAATAAATAAAATTGCCAGGAAAAAACAAAATCAATACGAATGAAATTTTTTTTATCATTTTGATACCTCTACAATTGCCATTGTAAGCCTGCTGATGCATACCATTTTTCCTGCTTCATTTTTAATCTCAATATTCCATACATGTGTTTTTTTTCCTATATGTACAGGAGATGCTTCTGCGTATACAAAACCACTTCCGACAGGCCGCAAGTGGTTGGCATTAATTTCCATTCCTACACATGTATATTTTGTGTGATCTACAATCAGATTGGATGCTATGCTTCCTAAGGTTTCTGCCAAAGCAACAGACGCACCACCATGAAGTATACCCATTGGTTGCACAGTACGATGGTCAACAGGCATACGCCCCTTAACAGAGTTTGTAGTGAGCTCTGTAATTTCTATACCAATAGTTTCACTCATGTTATTTTTTAGCATGAATTGAATATCTTCGGCTGTATAGGGCTTAAACCAGATGCTCATATTTTGAGGTTGTCGGTTATTAGTTATTGGTTAGACAGTTTAGGATATTTTTGAGATCAGCTTGTAATAACTATTAACTTTTTTGACGAACGAAATTAATAAGAATTCTTTTATGGAATTTTTAAATTATTGCATCATAGGCTCAAAATAGATTAATTTTATACTAAACCCCTTAAAACTTAGAACAAATGAAAACCATTTATTTGCTGCTTCTTACAACCCTCATGTTTGGCTCTTGTAGTAACAAATCAGAGAAATTTTATGATATGGCTGCGGTTGGCGCAGCAGAAGAATCTCCGGCACCACCACCGCCATCCGATAAAGATATTGCTGAAGCAGATTTTGAGCAGACTATACCAGCAAGCGGTTTAAACCAAAGCACAAATTCTTCAACAGAAAAAATTAAAGTGGCTGAAAAAATAAAAAAAACGGCATATCTATCTATTACAGTAGATGACTATAAAAAAGCGCGTACCGAAATTGAAAAAATCGTAAAATCAGGAAATGCTTATATAGGAAGTGAGGATGAGCAAAATTCAGCTTATAGCATTTCCAATAATATGGTAATACGTGTAATAAACAAAGAATTTGATTCGATGATAAACAACTTAGTAGCGGTTGCCAGTAATGTAAATTCAAAAAGTGTTAATGCTGAGGACGTAACAGCCCAGTTTGTAGATATACAGTCGCGTTTGAAATCAAAAAAAGAAATTGAAAAACGTTATCTTGATATATTGCAGAAAGCTTCCAAAATAAGCGATATATTGGAAATAGAACAGAAATTAGGACAAATACGCGAGGAGATTGAAGCTAAAGAGGGTGAACTCAAATACCTTGCTGACCAGGTAGATTATAGCACTATCAATTTAAATTTTCATCAGGAGTTTGAGTATGCACCAACTGATAAACCAGGTTTTTGGGGCAGGTTGGGAAATGCCTTTGTTAATGGATGGCATGGTTTTTTAAGTTTCATTGTAGGGTTAACATACGCCTGGCCTCTGTGGATATTGTTGGGAATAGCGGGTTATTTTCTTGTAAAATTTATTAAACGTCAATTGAGAAAATAACTTTTGATAAAGAAGTGACATCAATCATATTAATGTATGACAATGATTAATTAAAATAATTTTTCCAGAAGATACATTTGCAAATGTAATCATAACACTATTTAACTATGACAACAATAACTGTAAAAACAAAGCGCATTGATGACCTTCATTTTGAGCATCAACTGTGGAAGTCAGAAGCAAAATTTTGTGCGGACGAATTAAAAATTTATAAGAACTGGTTAAGTGATATAGCATCTAAAAACAGTAAGAATGCTATTAGAAAACAAATTGAACAATTTCAGAATAAATTTATAATTCAGAAGGAGCAATTGGATGGATTAAACCATGAGATTAATGTTCATGACCAATGGCTTGCCCAGTTTGCACATGAAAATCCTGTAGCAATTGAACATCGGTTTTTTGCTGATCATAAAGTAATGCGTGAACAGATGGAGGCCTTCCGAAAAATTTTTAGTGAGCTAAAAGAAGATTTCAGAAAGTTTCTGGCAACCTGGATGTAAATCAAACAGATGCTATGTATTCGCATATTCATTTTTAACCTTATCAAATTCTGCAATAATTTGCTCGCGCTCAATGATAAGGTTGGAAATGAATACGCTTTTTTTATAAAACAACATTAATAGCATCCATTTGGTGCGTATTTTATTGATGGTGTAAAAATACCAATATGTAAAAAAACCACTTAACGGAAGACTTAAACCATATACAATAGTTAGCCACACCCAATGCGTATACTTCCATACAAAGATAATTTGCACCGTATAGAAAATTAAAAAAGTAAACATTCCGCCCACCATACTAATAGCACCAACAAATTCAATAGATGAGCTTATTCTCCTAGCAATACGCCCTGGAATTTCAAATGGTAAAAAGTTATTTATCAATCCATAAAGATATATTGGAAAGCCCAAAATAATGAGTAACAATGCTTTCAGATTACTGCTGATAAATGAGTCGCTTTTTTTTTGGTTTCTGGCAATATCTTTATCGGTAAGCCCTAAGCGGCTCAGGTTGTTCAAATATTCATTTATTCTTGAACGCATTATTTCCACATGCTGAGGATTTTTCTTTTGGTAATAGTCAACTGCCTCAACAATGCCTTTGGTAAGAATAAATTCAGCATCTTTATCCTTTTTGCTGATACCTCGTTCTTTTGAAAGTTTGTACTTATAAAGTAGTTCTATATTCTTTACCAGTTCATCTGTTTTGTCATCTTCAATGGCAATGATAAGTGTTTCGAGCTTTCTGCGAATTTCTTCAGTAAGTTCATCCACTGTCTTGTATTCATCAATGCTATACTGTTCTTTGTAATCAGCTACCCGGATTGGTGTGTCTATATTGATAAAAAGGTCACGATTAAATTTATGTGGGTTAGCATAATTTAATCCTATTGTTATAATGTTTACTCCCAACTGAAAATTATTAGATGCTTCTGCACCTAATGTAATGCGTGCAGCTCCTGTTTTAACAGGTCGTAGTTTACGCTCTGTAATGCTTGTACCTTCAGGGAACATTAAAAGAACGCCATTTTTCTCAAGATGTTCAAAACATCTGGTAAATGTTTCTTTATTTTTACTCATCAGCGAAGGGTCATCTTTCTGACGATAAACAGGAATAATATTAAAGTGTGGCAACAACCACCTTGAAAAACCAGTATTAAACAATGACCCTTTAGCCAAAAAATATACCTCACGGTTAAGCATGGTAGCTACTACAATAGGATCCATAAATGTACTTGGATGGTTGACCAGCACCATTAACGGTCCTTTGGTAGGTATTAACTCTTTGTTCCGGATAGTAATAGAACGGAAAAAGATACGAACAGTAATTTTCATTACTAATTTTAGAAAAGAGTAAAGCATTGTTTATTTATACTGTTGTTATTTTCAATAAAATTAAACATTTTTGAATTCTGGCAGCATATAAACGCAAATATTGATTCTCTTATTAAAGCCAACTCAGCATTATATTATTGTACAAGACCAATCACCAGTGTTAAGTCAACCTTGTGACATAAAACCTGACAGGTCTGATAAGCTGTATGCTCAGAGATCTGCCAGGTTTATGCTTGACAAGACACTAGCATCTGGCAAAAATCAAATAAATTTCCAATGGAATATTTTGTTTATATTTAACAGCTTTAATTTTCAAGAACTTATTTTTGCAAATGTATGTGACGTTCTTTTGCGTAAAAAAATAAAAATATACACATGAAAAAAACAATTACCCTTGCGTGTGCAGCAGTTATAACCGTGTCTGCTTTTTCTCAAAAAATAAAAGTAAAAGAATCAACTGAAACTATTGGTGGTGGAAACCATAACGCTTTGGTAGTAAAACTTTTTGACGTAAATCCTTCCGATGCCGAAGAAGAGTTTAAATCATTTATGAAAACGTATGATGGAAAAAGATCTTCAATGGAAGGGGCTGTTTTTATTGACAATGCCGTTATCACAGCCATAGGAAACAACACCATTGATGTTTATGGAAAAGCGAGCGGTAAAAAAGGTGACCCTGAAATTTCATTTACGGTTGCTTTTGATTTGGGGGGATCTTTTTTAAACTCATCAGAACATAAAGCTCAATATAATGTGGCTGAGAAAATAGTAAGTGATTTTGCAATAAAAACTGTTAGAAATGCAATAGAAAAGCAATTACGAGACACCAAAAAAATACAGGCAAAGCTGGAGGACGAACAAAAAGATTTAGAAAAAGAGAATAGGGAATTGAATAGTGATATTGAAGATTATAAAATTAAAATAAAGAAAGCAGAGGATGATGTGATGAAAAATCAAACAGCGCAAGATAGAAAAAAGGAAGAGATTGAAGCACAAAAAAAGGTAGTTGGCGAGACTGATCTGAAATTAAAAGCGGTGAATTAATATTTTGTTTTTCTTAAAAAGTTACCTAAAAAAAATACTGACAGGCAATGAATAACAAGTTATCCGATAAATTTTCTTATTAATGAATTAATTGTATTTTAGTGCCCATTAAAAATTTTAAAACAAAAAAATATATGCCGTATTTATTTACATCCGAATCAGTGTCAGAAGGGCACCCGGATAAAGTAGCTGATCAGATTTCTGACGCTTTAATTGATAATTTTTTAGCATTTGATTCTCAGTCAAAGGTAGCATGTGAAACCTTAGTAACTACAGGTCAGGTAGTGCTTGCTGGTGAGGTTAAGTCGCAGGCTTATCTGGATGTACAGACTATTGCACGTGATGTGATTAAAAAAATAGGATATACCAAGAGTGAGTATATGTTTGAAGCCAATTCCTGTGGCGTATTCTCTGCTATTCATGAACAATCATCGGATATTAACCAGGGAGTAGACAAAAAGAAAAAGGAAGAGCAGGGTGCAGGTGACCAGGGAATGATGTTTGGCTATGCCACAAATGAAACCGAAGATTATATGCCACTTGCATTGGATTTGGCTCATAAAATTTTAATTGAGCTGGCTGCCTTACGTAGAGAGAATAAACAAATCAAATATCTTCGTCCGGATGCAAAATCACAGGTAACATTAGAGTACGATGATAACAATGTACCTGTACGTATTGATGCTATTGTGGTCTCAACACAGCATGATGATTTTGATACAGAAACAAAAATGCTTGCAAAAATAAAAAGTGACATTGTTTCTATTTTAATTCCACGTGTAAAAGTAAAGTATAAAAAATATGCTCATTTATTTAATGATAAAATAGAATATCATATAAATCCTACAGGAAAATTCGTAATTGGTGGACCGCATGGTGATACCGGCTTAACAGGCCGTAAAATCATTGTGGATACCTACGGTGGCAAAGGTGCTCATGGTGGTGGAGCGTTCTCCGGAAAAGATCCTTCAAAAGTTGACCGTTCTGCAGCATATGCCACGCGTCACATTGCAAAAAATCTTGTTGCTGCCGGTGTATGCTCTGAAGTACTGGTTCAGGTTTCGTATGCAATTGGTGTTGCGAAACCAATGGGCATATATGTTAATACTTATAATACTTCTAAAGTAAATATGACTGATGGCGGGATATCAAAAATAGTTGAAACTATTTTTGATATGCGCCCGTATTTTATCGAACAGCGTTTGAAGTTACGTAATCCTATCTACAGCGAAACTGCTGCTTATGGCCACATGGGGCGTAAATCTGAAGTAGTAACTAAAGTATTCAGGTCTCCTGAAGGTAAAGAAAAGAAAGTAAAAGTAGAATTATTTACCTGGGAAAAGCTGGACTATGTTGCTAAAGTAAAGGCAGCCTTTAAGTTGAGGTAATAATCAACAAATATAAGCCGTACCTGAAATGACAAAGGTTCTTTAATAAAATATCATAAAACTCAAGCCCCAGAGGGGCGTAATATTGGTAGTACCAATATATCATCTTTTTTAAGCTCCAGAGGAGCGAAATATTACGCTCCCCTGGAGCTGTAGGAGATACTGGGGGAATCCATTCTACCAATATCTCGCCCCTCTGGGGCTTTTACTTTGCAAAAGATTAAATTATACTTCGGCTGTATGAGGCTTCGGTGAGCTCAGCCGAACCCTTTGCAGAAATTACCGAACTCTCACCTGTTTTGTCCTCCCCAACTTCTTTGGGGATCGGAATAAAGCAGGTGAGAGCCAGTATAAACATTAACTACTAAAATTAACTTAGATAACATCAGTTATAACTGATAAATACTTTAGTGAATAAAATACCAAAATATATTTTTATTATTTTGCTGATAACCTGTAAGGCGGTGCTTAGCCAAAACAAGGAAAAATTTTCCTTCTCTATTTGTAATAATAAAAGTATTACTATTAATCATGCCAATCTTGAAAAATGTCCAAGGCTTGTTGTTAATGATAAAAAAATTAAAATCAAATCCTTTTCATTATCAATTTTGGTACATTCAAAAATGCATCCGGAAGGCTTTTACAGAGATATTGCTATCAATGACAATATAATAACAGCAACAACATTATCATTTATTAAAGAACTTTTAGTAAACGATCCGTATGTTAAAGTAATAGTTGAGAATATAGAAATTACTAAGGAAGGAAAATCAGACAGATGCAAGGGTTTTATTTTTTATGTAAAGTAGAAAGAACGAATTATTAACTTTATCTTCCATTCTATATCTTTGTGGCACATTGAGTAATTGAGTAGTTAAATGGCATTAAGTTTATAGAGAAATAGGAAAACCGTTCTATAAATTATGGAAAACAGGATAGAATCAATTAAAAAATTATTGGGATTCGGACCTAAGGCAAATTATGCTGAGCTGGTTAAACAAGGAGCAATTATACTTGATGTACGTAGTAAAACCGAATATGCAAGTGGCCATATAAACGGGTCTGTAAACATAGCTGTTGATCAATTAAGTAATAATTTATCGAAATTAAAAGATAAACAAAAGCCAATTATTACTTGTTGTGCCTCAGGTATAAGAAGCGCATCGGCAAAGAGTATTTTGAAGGCGAACGGCTATGTGAATGTATATAATGGTGGCAGTTGGAGCAGCTTACAGAATAAAATCAGTAATTCTTAAACATAATAAATTGTGTAATACTATCCATTCATAGCACTCCCCCCTACAAAAGGAATAAAAGATAAATAGTAATTCTGTTCATAAAACGATCACTCGTGAAAAGAGCAAGCCTTGTAAGCATCCTTATCCAGATATTAAGTGGTGCAGCAATATATAGTCAAAGCTTTAGTACAAGCCTGTTTAGATTTTGCAAACAAATGGGCGAAACTATTACAATAGCAGAGCTTGATAAGTGCCCGAAACTTTCTCCTAAAAATAAAAATGTAGAAGTAAAATCATTTACCGTAGATATCTTTGTAAAAAGTAATACCGAAATGCCGGAAAATATTTCTGAATTTGGCAAAGATGGACTTTTTCTGGAGTACAAAATTAAGGGAGATACCTTATCTGAAGAAGTGTTTGAATATTTCAGGAAGGCTGGTAACAGCCATCTGAAAATTGTTATTGATGACATTGTAGCTATTGAAAATGGAAAAGAAGGTAAATACCCTGGCTTTACTTTTTATTTACATAACAAATAAAAGCTATATATAGCCCAGACACTATTGTGTTTTTGTCATCGATTGCGGTGTACATATAATAAAATCGCCTAAGCCCATCACCTCTGTAGCTAATGTATCTATATCAGGTTGTTCTGTTGAACCAATAGTAAAAACTTTTAAATCCGGTTTTTCCTGTTTCAGATACCATTCAATTCCTTCGTGGTAATTACTATGGTATGAGCCGTTGTAATGAATAAACGTTTTTGTTTTACTCCAGTTCTTTAATATAAAATAAGCCATGGTAGCATCTTTTATAGCTTGTGATTTCGGAAGATTTTCTCCTCCATGACCGCCAGCTGATTCAAAAATTTCTTTATAGGTTTTTAAGTTACCATCATATTTCATTGGCAAAGGAGAAATCCATTTTTTTGCTTCGGTATCAATACTATCAAGTTTTTCAATCCCTTTACTATAAACCATATTTGCATATCGCCTTGGAATATTGGTTGCTATAAAATTTAAATGATTGTTTTTTGCCGCTTCAATAAGCGGTTTGTAATCGGTTTTATAATTCGACCATAATTTTACTTCATCTTTAAATGTTTTATCAGAAATCTTACCCTGCAAATATTCATTCAATGCAATTTGATCATCTGCCTCAAACATTTCTGCTCCAAGAATCAGGTTATTTTTCTTTATTTCAATCAAATCTTTTGTAAGTTCTAATTGTAACCAGTGGCAGATAGGGTTGTCATGAAGTTCCCCAAACAAAATGATATCGGCTTCTTTAGCTTTTTTTAACAACTGTGAATAATCACTTTCTTTGCCCTGTATATCATATATCTTATAGGCTGGTTTAACTTCTTTATATGCCGAAAAAACAAAGAGAAGCATCCACATAAATAAAATCTTTTTCATAGAGAAATCGTATTTAAGTTTTAAATTGAGCCAAAAGTAATAATAATAATAAGTTTAAAAAACAGCCACAGATTCACAGATTGGTATTCACATTATTTATTCACCCTTACTTGCTGTTAATCCTGTTGCTTTTTTTATATTTGCTATTGAAATTAATTAATAAAAGACATAGCACTATTTATGGCAGGATTAAACAAAGTAATTTTAGTTGGCAATTTGGGTAAAGACCCTGAAGTTCGCCACCTCGAAGGAGGAGTGGCTGTTGCAAATTTTTCATTGGCAACTTCTGAATCGTATAAAGATAAAACCGGCCAACGTATTGAACAAACAGAGTGGCACAATATAGTTGTATGGCGCGGACTTGCAGAAGCTGCTGAAAAATATCTAAAAAAAGGAACAACCGTTTACCTGGAAGGAAAACTCCGTACCCGTTCCTGGGATGATAAAGAAGGACATAAACGTTATATCACCGAAGTGGTAGGGGATACATTTACAGTTTTAAACAGAAAAGAAAGTAGTCCAACAAGTAGTGAAGAAGTAACTAATGGTATTGGTGCTAAAACAGGTGATGATTTACCGTTTTAAAAATTATGCTGAGCGAATGAGTTTGCAATGGTTAGTGAGCTTGTCGAACTATTGCAAACTTATTCAGTCGAAGTATATGATTAATGTTTGGCTTTAATTTTTCAATATTTTACAGTTGAGCATTTTTAATTTTAAACTCCATAAGATTGGATTCCACGAGTAGTATTATCTTTTGCAGCAGCTTACCACTTATAGGTATTGTCGTCAAAACTTTTTCGATAAGTATTTTACTGACTATTCTATCTATATTGGTATTGTTGGTGCTTATTGCTTTTGTTTCTGCTGCAGAATCTGCTTTTTTTTCACTCACTCCAACCGAAATGGAAGAGCTGAAAACGTCAGGGTTAAAAACAGACGAAAAAATACTGACATTGATAAACACTCCAAAACGTTTATTAGCCACTCTTTTAATCAGCGTTAATTTTTTGAGCATTGCAATTGTTATTCTTAACTCCACTTTTATTTTTGGGGAAGAGGGTTGGTTTGACTTTTCGCAAAACCACATGCTGGGTTTTATTATTCAGGTTGTGCTGCTAACATTCCTTATTTTATTAGTTGGAGAGGTTACTCCCAAGATTTATGCTACTCAAAATGCTTTAAATGCAACCCGGATCTTAGTTTATTTTGTACAATTTTTACAACGGATATTTTATCCGGTAAGTTCTTTTTTAATTCTGTCAACCTCTTTGCTTGACAAGCTGATAAAACCCCAATTACATAATATTTCTATGGATGAGCTGTCACAAGCCTTAGACCTCACCAGCGATGATGATATAGCAGAGGAAGACCATAAAATATTGCAGGGAATAGTAAAATTCGGAAATATTGAAGTAAAACAAATCATGAAACCCCGAATGGATATTATAGCTTTCGGATACACAACTTCATATAAAAAATTGTTGGAAAACATTACTATTTCAGGGTTTTCACGAATACCAATATATAAAGATACATTTGATAATATTGCCGGAGTGCTTTATACAAAGGATTTACTCCAGTACTTGAATAATGATGATAGTTTTCAATGGCAGGGAATAATCCGGCCTCCATTTTATGTTCCTGAGAATAAAAAAATTGATGATTTGTTACGTGAATTCCAGCATAAAAAAATTCATCTTGCAGTTGTTGTGGATGAATATGGTGGTACTTCCGGTATAGTTACATTAGAGGATGTAATAGAAGAAATAGTAGGGGAGATAAATGATGAGTTTGATGACGATGATTTAACCTATTCCAAACTCGATAATAATAACTATGTATTTGAAGGTAAAGCCCATTTAAATGATGTATTCCGTATTCTGGAAGTTGACAGTGATGAATTTGAAGATGCAAAGGAAAAAGCAGATTCACTGGCCGGGCTCATTATTGAGATGGAGGGACGTATTCCTGTTAAAAATGAAAAAATAAAATTCAAAAATCTCATCTTTACTGTAGAATCGGCCGATAACCGTAAAATTAAACGGGTAAAAATAACCATTGTCAGAGATGCAGAAGAAAATAAATAAATATGTTGGAGCCGTGATTATCATTTTTGCCAGTATAAAAAATTCTTTCTCACTACTATTCGTATCTTTTATTTGTTGCGTTGTTTATCTTTCTCTGATAGCCTGCGGTGATGGTGATGATACTATTGCCCCTAAACCCAGAGCGTATTTTAGAATAGCATTTCCTGAAAAAAAATATGTGATGTATGATTCGGCCTGTCCGTTTAAATTTGAAATTCCTGCTTATTCACAAATGGAGAACGATAAAAGTTATCGTGCTGAACCCTGTTGGCTAAACCTGAATTTTCCAAGATTTCATGGGACTATACATCTTAGTTATAAGCCTGTAAATAATAATATCCAGGAATATTTAGAGGATACCTATACACTTGCATCCAGGCACCAGATAAAAGCTTCAGGTATTGAAGAGCAGTTGATTGCAAAAGATTCGGATAGGGTGTATGGCTTGATTTATCGGATAAAAGGAAATGCCGCTTCATCCGTCCAGTTTTTTCTTACCGATAGTGTACATCATTTCATAAGGGGTGCTTTATACTTCAATGCCACACCCAATACGGATTCAATCACAACTGTTGTTGAGTTTATAGAGAAAGATATCCAACAAATGATTACTACCTTTGAATGGAAAAATGGTGTAACGCTATCAGGCCGCTTTCCTGAGGCTATGCATAAAAAACAAAATGGAGGCAAATAATACAAAGGCCCCTGTCTGGTGCAACACCCCCATTGTTATTGGTACCGCATATATCAATGTAATGATGCCAAGTAAAAACTGAACAGCTACAACACCTAACATAAAATTAGATGCTTTACGTTGTAATAATGTAAGTGTCATCTGTCTTGTTTTATCCCATAAAAATACAATAGCAATAACAACTGCATAAGCAATATACCTGTGTATAAACTGCACCCCCGCAGGGTTTTCAACAAAGTTCCTCAAAAACGGGTCAAATGATATGATGGTATCAGGGAAGTATGAGAAACCCATTCTTGGGAATGTATTGTAAAATAAACCAGCCTTCAACCCGGCCACAAATGCTCCGTAAATAATCTGCAAAACAGTAAGTACAAAAGCCATGATTGCCAAGCGTTTTACCTTTTTGGTAATCTTATTTTCTTTTATAGTATTGGGATACAACAAATCCAAGGCATACCAGAATGTAAAACCAAAAACAGTAAAAGCACTTATAAGATGTGCTGCCAGCCGGTAATGACTTACATGCGGCTCCTTTTGCAGACCACTTTTAACCATAAACCAGCCCAACACTCCCTGTAAAGCCCCTAAAGCAAGCAACACAAACATTTTCTTTAACAAGTACCTGTCAAATTTATTTTTTAACAGGAAATAAAAAAATGGTATCAGAAATACTACACCAATAGTTCTGCCTAACAAACGGTGAATATACTCCCACCAGTAAATAGATTTAAATTCTTCAAGTGTAAATTGATTATTGATCAGCTGGTACTCTGGCGATTGCTTATATTTTTCAAAAGGTATCTGCCAGTCAACTTCACTTATGGGAGGGAAAGAGCCAACAATCATATTCCATTCTACCATTGACAATCCGGAATGTGTGAGGCGCGTGATACCACCAATCACAACCATTGTATAAATTAAAGAACAGCCGGCAAGTAGCCATATTATAATGGATTTATGAGAATTTGCTTTCATAAAATTTTCACATATTTAGTGTGTCCAAAGTTACTAATAGTTATTACGCTTAAAGCGTTTTATGCACTTTTAGTTTCTTACAAATTCTGCTGTCACCAGAAAGCTCCCGCTTTTGAAAAAGCGTATATTTGTACTCTATATTTTATTTTTTGTTAACATGCTACAACGCCCAAGAAGACTAAGAAAGAATGCCATTGTTCGTGAAATGGTTGCTGAAACAAAACTTTCAAAGGATATGTTTATTTATCCCTATTTTGTTGTTAATGGGAAAAATGTGGTTCATCCTATAGCCGCCATGCCCGGCATTAATCATTATTCAGTGGATGAGTTGTTGAAAGATGTGGAGAAAGGGCTAAAATCAGGAATCAACAAAATTATATTGTTTGGAGTAGGGGAATCTAAAACAGAAGATGCAAGCTCTTCATTCAGCGATAATGCTATTGTGGTAAAAGCAGTAAGGGCTTTGAAAGAAAAATTTGGGGAACAGCTCTATGTTATTACAGATATATGTGTATGTGCTTATACAACACATGGTCATTGCGGAATTATTCATAATGAATATGTACATAATGACGATTCTGTTAAAGTATTGGCACAAATGGCACTAGCACATGCACAGGCAGGAGTTGATATGGTAGCGCCAAGCGATATGATGGATGGACGTATTCTGGCTATGCGTGAATTGCTTGATAAAAACGGTTTTGAAAATACAGCAATCATGTCGTATTCTATAAAATATGCTTCAGCCTATTATGGCCCTTTCAGGGAAGCTGCTGATTCAGCACCACAAAAAGGCGACAGAAAATCCTATCAGATGGATTTTAGAAATGGCAATGAATCATTGACTGAAGGTTTGCTGGATGAAGCTGAAGGAGCAGATGTGCTGATGGTAAAACCTGCTTTGGCTTATATGGATGTGATTTTCAACTTACGCAAAAACACATTGCTACCAATTGCATGCTACAATGTTTCGGGAGAATATTCTATGGTAAAAGCTGCTGCTGCAAATGGATGGATTGATGAGCAAAAGATTGTGATGGAAAACATGTATGCTTTTGCCCGGGCGGGTGCTAACCTTATCATTACATATCATACAAAAGATATTTTGGAGAGAGACTGGATTTGATTTTCATTCGCACATTCACATATCAGTATATTGTATAGATATGCTGATTATAAATATCTACAAGCCATCTCAAAAATATAATAACATAACTTTAACCCCAAAAACGTTAAACCTTAAACAGCCCAATAACCAATAGAAACAATGAAAACATCCGAGATTAAATTCACCGTAACGCTTGATGAGAATAATTTACCTGAGAAAATTGACTGGGTTGCGGCAGAGGCAAACGAAGCAAGCACAAGCAAATCGGTAATGATTGCACTGTGGGATGCGAAAGAAAACAATACCTTACGTATTGATTTATGGACCAAAGATATGTTGATTGATGAAATGAAACAGTTTTATCATCAATGTCTGCTATCTATGGCTGATACATTTGAACGTTCTACCGGAGAGTCTGAAGTTGCAAAAGGGATGCGTGATTATGCACAGCAGTTTGGTGAACAAATGAAATTAATTGTCCAAAAATAAACTAAAATATACTGAATCTTACTGCGTTTGTGATGGCAAAACACGTTAGAGTCAGTAATACTGGGCAGATGAGTTTACCGGTTGCTGAGCATAGCCGAAGCACGCAAACTCATTCAGCCGAAGTATAAATGGGAAATATAGGATCAATAAGTTGAGAATATATCCTAAAAAAGTTTATTGGTACTTTCAATAAAAGCCAGCAACTCTGTTCTTCCTGTCTTATCTTCAGCAGAAGTATAAAAACATAGTGGTAATTCTTCCCAGAATTTTTCAAGCTCAAGCGTATAAGCAGTTATATTATCACTAAATTGTCTTTTGGAAAGTTTATCAATTTTTGTGAATACAATCACAAAGGGTATACTATTTTTACCTAACCATCTCATAAATTCAAGATCAATTTTTTGTGCAGATATACGCGAATCAATCAACACCATCAGACACACCAGGTTGGAGCGCTTTAATATGTATTGTTGGATGAATACATTCCACTTTTCCCGTTGTTCTTTTGCTACCTTTGCATAACCATAACCCGGTAAGTCTACCAAATACCAATTTTGGTTAATCAGAAAATGATTGATAAGCTGTGTTTTTCCGGGCTTTACAGAAGTTTTAGCTAAACTTTTACGATTACACAACATATTGATAAGGGATGATTTCCCCACATTGGATCGCCCAATGAAAGCATACTCCGGCAATACAGAAACCGGGCATTTTGCCACTTCTGTATTGCTAATTACAAATACTGCTGATTTTATTTCCATAGCATAGAGTACCCTTCTTCCTTTGTAAAGTTTTCAAAATAACATCCTCAAACTAAGGATAAATTCTATAATTGAGTTCAGGAATATCAGAGTGGGATGCAATCCGGCTTTCATCCACATCTGTTTTGCTTACTTTGATTCCTTTCTCATACTTTTTTAGGTTCAATCTGACCACAACCATTAGTCCTGTTTTTATTGATGTTTGCTCAATTAATTTTTGCACTGTTTGATAATCGCCCCCCCTCCATGGCCTTATGTACCTGACAAAACAATCGGTGTTCAATCAGATTCCATTTGGAGCAGTAAGGTGGATAATGACATACGATAACGGACAAACCGGTTTTGGCGACCAAACCAAAATAAGATTGAGCCTCTTCCGCAGAAACAAAAATAACAATAAACCTGTAATTCGGCAGATTGATTATAGATTTAATTCCTAAACACCTGTTAGTTCAGTATGTAAGCAAATTCAAAAGCGATAAATATTGTCATAAATATAAAACCTACGACCAATTAGTAGCTCTTTTGTTCGGACAGCTTTGTAAATATAATACTCTGGAGGATATATCGGTTGGTGTTGGTGTGAGTGAAATCTTTATTACAGACTTAGGGTTACATCAAAGTCCAGCAAAATCTACTATGAGCGATGGCAATAAAAACCGCAATTAGAATAAAAGCGGAGAATACCTTTGTAACGTGTATAAAATTGAGGCGGGTAAATACTTGTCCGCGGCTCAATTGTTTTTCTCTTAATTTTACACCCATGATATTATGGTTTATCAGGTTAATAAATACCTTCGTGCAATATTCTCGAATTGAGAACACTTCACTTGGGTTGATGAACTATCGTGTAAGTCTTTGGAAGTTTTTGAGTAATAATCGGGTAACAAAAATTGCTAAAAAATATAATTATACCTAAGTAAGCAGAAATTATTCTTTCCAAGTAGCCCGTGTTATTAGGGATTTTAAGCCTTTTTTAGGTGGAGATATATTTTGAAATTTAAACAGACTTTTAATTTTATTTTAAAAACGTACAAAATATGAAAATTACAATTATAGGCTGTGGTAACATGGGTTTAATCTATGCCCGCGCTTTCCTGAAATACAATATTGTTACAAAGGAAAACCTGCTGCTTGTTGAAAAAAGTGAAGTACGGAAACTGGAATTATTAAAACTGAATGTTGGTGAAGTAACAGTACCTAATGATGCTAAAATAGCAGATAGTGACATTATTATTGTTGCGGTGAAACCGCAGGATTTTCAGGCTCTTGCTGTGGAATTGAAGCCTATATTGCAATCAGCAAAATGTATCATATCTATTATGGCAGGTATGAAAATCAGCTGTATTGAGAATGCTTTGGGCAATCCCAATATTATACGTGCTATGCCGAATTCTCCTGCTGAATTGGGTATGGGAATGACTGCTTTTACTGCAAATACAACAATACCCATCAAACAAATACGGAAAGCGGAAAATGTGCTAAATACAACGGGCAGATCCCTGTATCTTGATAATGAAAAATTGTTAGATGCTGTCACAGCTTTGAGCGGAAGCGGGCCTGCTTACTTTTTTTATATTGTAAAACACATGATAGAAGCCGGAAGGCAAATGGGGTTTGATGAAGCCACTGCTTCGCTGTTTGTAAAGCAAACCATGCTCGGTGCTTTTCATCTGATTAACAATGGAAATAAATCATTGGATGAGTTGATAAAAGCTGTTGCTTCTAAGGGCGGCACTACTGAAGCAGCTCTTTCTGTTTTTAATTCTACAGCAGTGGGAGAAAATATTCAGAAAGGAATTATTAAAGCGAGGGATAGGAGCATAGAATTATCCAAATAAATTTTATGATATCTAACAACCCTTATCTGTAAATTAAATCTTTGCACGTATCAGTTTAATGGATTTTCTGAAATCTTTGGATTTGAACTCAATAAAATAGATTCCATTATTAAGTCGCAATTCGTTTGCATCAACAGTTAAAGTATGTATTCCTTCTTCCTGGAATGAACCATCAGAAACAGGTTCTGCTACTTTTTGGCCGAGTATATTGCTTATTGTTATAGATACCTGTTTATCAGTTGGAAGTTCATAAGCAATTGTAAGCTGATTGTTAAAAGGATTAGGAAATACTTCAAAATAATTTTCCAATTTCTCGAAATAAGCAGTGAATTTGTCATTACTGCTGATATTAAGTGTTAGCGATGGGTCGTTATATGGAGAATTGACCATAATATCTGATTGCCAATATTTAAAACTGTAACCGGTATTAGGTGTTACGGTTATTGTTACCGGGACTCCGTCAAAATAAACACCTGACCAGGGAAGTGTTTCAGGTGTAATGGTACTTATTTTTATTTTTCCTGCGCCTGCAGGTTGAACATCTAATGTTACATCTACTTGCTTTATAAGGTTAAAATCACTTTGAATGTCATCCCGGGCTGTGATGATACGCTTATTTGCAAACGAAAGCATACTATCAATATTTGCTTCCCAGGAAGGAACATCTGTAGATCGTCCAATAAACCCAGGTGCCGGGGACGTGTTTCCCCATAAATTAAAATGTCTTTCCATTTCAGGGAGCATTTCATCCCGCATAATATAGGCTCTTTCACTCATTTTTTCGGATTGAAAAATTGTATTTATCAAATCTGCATAACGATTAACAAAATAATTCTTAAATTCAGTATTGTTCAGTAATCCCTTTAACATAGTTGAATGTGGGTTTGAGGTAGAAGGGTTAATGGCAACACTTAAAAAATTGCTTGTATCATTTTCACTCCATGAATCGGCAAAACCTAAAGAAATATCGGTATCCCAAAGTACATAACGCCACTTGCCAGGCGGGTTGTTGGGTCTCCAGAATTTAATGTTATTCGTATAAGAACCCAGCCAGTCAAAATTTATAATAAAAGTTTCGGTAATAAAATAATCACAGAAATTGTTTATGTCGAGCATCTCCTTTGCAGTACTGTAATTAACAGGATTTGTCATATCAGCAGATCCGATAAAATCAGCCATATCTAAAAAGCCGGTATTGCTGCCTTCAATAATATCCCCGTCAAATTGTAAAAAATCTATATTATCAGGTGAAACACCACTATTATTATTAGCTATATAATTTTTATCTTGTTTTTCGCGAAGCTCATAAACTCCCCAATAATTTCCATTAATAAAGAGAACACAAGGTCTTCCATCCATAATATCAATATTCGTGTTTTTTTGTACGTTTTTTTGATTGAACCGGTCGCGCATGTGGCAGGTATTCCAGTCTGATCCTGCATTTCGAATATTAAATGATTTATATTGAGTTACATTAGGTTTGTCAGGAAATAAAGGATAATTAATTGTGCAGCCATTATAGTTATCTTTTGCTTTTACGCAGAATCCGCGTTGAGGCCATGCTTTTGAGTAGTTGCCCTGAATTGTAATCACTGAAGGGGTTTCAAATCCCAATTGTCCTGCCAGGTCGAAGTATTCTATATTTGCCAGTCGCTCCCAGCCCTGCCAGAAATTGGCTCCAAAAAATGGGATTTCAGTAGTATCGGCATTTGGTCCCATAACATAAATGCCGTAGTTATAATCAAATAAGTTATACGGGTCGCTTGTGAGCGAAACAACAGGGAGTTTTATATTTTCATTTATAAAATAGGTATTGGTAACTATCTCACTGGCCAGCTCCATTGGATTTGTCGGATAAGTTTTTGCCCTGATGACCGTAGTAGAATCAATATTAATGGGAGAAGTACAGATTGCAGATGACGGATCAGGATCTTTTCCATCCAATGTATATCTTATGATTCCCGAAGCAGTTGATAAGCCAATTGTTTGATTGCCATTATAAAAACCGGCTGGTAAACTAAATGAAGGTTTTTCAGCATAATCTGAATAAGAGACAGAAGCGTTATTTGTGGAATCAGGGGAGGGGGAATCGAAATAATACCAGTTATTTGCTCCATCAGGCCTTCTGCCAAAGGAATGGTTCATTTGCATGGCACCGATGGTATGTTGATCTACTATTTCTCCATAAGAATTGGTAAGTGTTAGTATCTGTCCGGAACTGTTCAGGTTAAAATCGGTATGTAAATGTATATCGGCAGGAAAGGGATAATATGTAGTTGCAGTATCGTTAACTCCAATTATAAAATAGGGAATGGCAGACAAATCCGAACTGAAATCGGATGCATTATGAACCTGGATGCTGAAAACATTTGTTCCAGGCTTAAGTGCTGCATCAATAACATCGGGAGGAATCATATAGAACCCGGAGAAATTTCCGGTTTGATACATTGTAGCTTCGTGCTCTTCGTATGTAAATTCGTCATAAGAAGGAGTATCTCCATACACACCAATATTAGCCCTGGCAATTTCAACACCATTTAAATAAGCAACAAAGCCATCATCATAGTCAATTAATAATGCAGCAACGGGAATAATACTTGTATCAGCTATTGTAAAACTTTTGCGCATGAAAACAGAATTTACAGGCGAAATAACAGTGCTGTCGTCACCATCGCCATAACCAATTCCCCCTTTCCCTGTGAACCAGAATGAATCATCAAAAGTAATGTCGCGCCATGAAGGTGGGGGATTTGAATAACCAAGAAAATATTGCCAATAATTATCAGCATATACGGGTACTTCCCAGTGATCAAAATAGGTTGTTCGGTTTTTTTCTGAACAAAATACGGTAAGGTAGTCGTATGGTTTTAGGATGATGTTAGGAAATGTCCAGGAACTGGTATTTCCGTTTTCAGTACGTGAAATGGTATAACCATTCATATTGACGGCAACTGAAGAACTATTATAAAACTCTATCCAATCCTGCTGGTCGCTATCTTCGTCCAGAAAATTAGAAGTGCTTGCACTTGATACTTCATTGATTACAATTTGCGAATGAAGTATGAGTGCACAGAAAATAAATATAAAAAGTAAGACCTTTTTCAAAATTTCATTTTACTATAATTAAAGGTATAAAAAATTTTAATTAAAGTAAAGTTTATGTCGGTATACGATAAATTTTACTTTTTGTTGCCCTTCTATTTATGATATTTTCTGACTATTTCCTGGTTACACTCTCTGTTAGTTTCTCTAATTTACTTATTCGAATTTCATATTCAGACCTAAGGTCATTTACTTTATTAAAAATCTGAACATTTTGTTTCTTAAATTCAATGTTTTCTGTTTTTAATTTATCATTTTGAACTTTTAAATTCTCAATTTCTTTTTGTTGCTCTTGTATAGCTTTGGTAAGAACAGCCGTAAGTTGCCCATAGGATAGAGTCATTTGCCCTTCTGTTCCGTACACTATTTCAGGAAGAACAAGTTTTACCTCTTGGGCGAGGAAACCAATATCTTGCTGGCGTGTATTTTTCATTTTATAAGTTACCGGTCGAAGACGCATTATTTCTGTTAATCCGTAAGAAATATTTTTTATATCATATTTTTTTGTACTGTCAGAGGCATTTGCCCATATTCCTGATGTGGTCAAAGCAGCTCCATTGCCGTTTGTGGCATTGGTTCCAACACGAATTGCTGCAGTATCCGGTGAAACACCAAATCCCCAACCTACAACATTTCCATTTCCAAACACCATATTATTGCTTGCCGTTACCTGAGCATTATAGCCTATTGCAGTGGAATTACTTACCCCTGTGGCAGTATATAAGGCATTGTAGCCAATGGCAGTATTATTATCACCAGTGTTATTGTACATAGCATAAACACCCAGAGACGTATTATTATTTCCGGTAGTATTGGTAAAAAGAGTAGAATCTCCCATACCGGTATTGTGTTGGCCGGTAGTATTATGCCAGAGCGCAAAAGCACCGGTAGCTGTGTTGTAGGAACCTGTAGAATTAAATAATAAAGCTCTATCTCCCAGGGCAGTATTATGTTTCCCTGTTGTGTTAAATCCAAGTGAAAAAGTTCCGGTAGAAGTATTCCGGAAACCTGTGGTATTGTTGCTCATGGCATCGCGTCCAATGGCCACGTTATCACTTCCTGTGGTATTAGCAGGAAGGCATAATGTTCCGATGGCAACATTACTTGCACCTGTGGTGTTTTGAGTAAGTGCATAAAAACCGTTTGCGACATTTTCATATCCCGAAATATTGGCATGCATTGCATAATAACCAACAGCAGTATTATTGTGTGTTGCGCCAGTAGTAGCATAGAGAGCGCCTAATCCAACTGCCGTGTTGCTAAATCCGGTTGTATTCGAATAGAGTGCTTGTACACCAATGGCAGTATTATATGTCCCTGTGGTATTCGACATAAGTGCTTCTGCACCGACAGCCGTATTATAGGAGGCTTCAAAACCGTTTACTGAAAAATTATTTAGAAGTGTATTATAGCCAATAGCAGTATTTTGACTCCCTACAGTATTGGCATTAAGGGCTCCTGAGCCATTGGCAGTATTTTTAGTTCCTGAGGTAGAGCTGCCAGTCTGGTAACCGAAAAAAGTGTTGTTTAATATATGATCAATTCGTCCGGCATTCGTGTTGTTTACTCTAATATTAAAAGGGACATTGTCTGTTGTACCCAAAAAATTTGTTCCATCTACTGTACCGGCATTCCCTAATAGTTCCCAGGCATTTCCTCCTGTTCCACCACCTGAACCCGTTGCTCCTGTTGCACCTGTAATCCCTGTAACGCCAATGGTTCCATCTGTTCCTGTTGCGCCCGTGGCTCCCGGTGTACCTCCTCCTGTTCCGGTAGATCCTGTTGTTCCAGTGGAGCCCGGTATTCCTGCTCCTGTAGTTCCGGTAATTCCTGTAGCACCTGTTGCACCAGTAACACCATTGGCTCCGGTTGGGCCCACCAGTCCTATGCTTACCGAATTACAAAGTGATGCCCAGCCTGATACCTTGTAATAAAAAAAACAGGATGAATCGGTATTATATATCATAAGTCCATTGGCAGGGAAGGAGATAACATTCATTTGTGTAGTGTTCAACCTGGGAACAAGCATGCCTTTATTTGTTGAAAAGATATCCAGCATTGCAGAAGAATCCGGTGTTATTGTACCGATACCTACATTTTGACCTAAAGAAATACTAATTATACTGATAAAAGGAAAACATAAACACCAAAGGGATAAAATAGATAATTTGTTTGTAGTTTTAGTTTTGTAAACCTTTGAAACTTTTGAATTGTTTTTCATTGTTGTAATCTTTATGGATAGTGTCAGTATTTTATCAGGCCTACTATAAAATATTAGTTATCAGGACATTGTAAGAAGCCAATGTTTCTTACAATGTTTCTTATAAATTTGAAGTTATGGAACAAAACTATGAGATGTCTTGCACTTTATATCTAAATTCAAAGGGTACAAAAAGGGGACAATTTATTAACTCCTGATTTACACCGAGTTATTCCTTCTCTACCCAATCTCCATTCTTTTTAATCAAATCGATTAATGCACCAACGGCTTTTTCTGAGTTGATATTACGCTCTACCACTTCACGTCCTTTGTATAAAGTAATTTTTCCAACCCCTGTTCCTACATAGCCATAATCAGCATCGGCCATTTCACCGGGGCCATTTACAATGCATCCCATAATACCAATTTTTACTCCTTTCAAATGATTGGTGTGGCTCCGGATTTTTGCTGTTGTTTCCTGCAAGTCAAATAAGGTTCTGCCACAGGAGGGGCAGGAAATGTATTCTGTTTTTGAGATTCGTGTGCGTGTTGCCTGGAGTATACCAAATATAGTTGTATTTACATTTTTAGGTAAGGTACAATTGTTCTGCTGAATCCATACCCCATCACCTAAGCCGTCTAATAATAAAGCACCTATATCAGTAGCTGCATGTAACTGAAATTTACCTTTTGAAATATTGTCGTAATTACGTTTTATAATTACTGGAACAGCAGATTTACTATTCATCAATTCAATAAACATTCTGCGTTGTTCGGCCATTCCATGCTCATTAGAAGTTTCAAAAACAAACACTACGGTTTTATCGAATTGTTGAATTAAAGAACCTGACAGAAGTAAAGAATCACTATTTATGCTAATAAAATTCAATTCATTTGATTTTTTGTCAGCTTTGATATACTCTTCGGCAGTAAATAAAGGGTATTTCCTTACAGGATTTTCTATATTTTTCCAAACAGATGAATTATAGATGATTCCCAGCGTACCGGGTATTTCAAAATTTATGCTATTATCACCAACAAAAATATAATCACATGCATGGTCGGTTAAATTCCATTTATCAAGTGACACAGAATAATTATAACCAACAGCAAAAAGTGATGCAGGAGTGATGGTTTGTTTTTGGCTGAAATCAGCAATTACACGTGGAACATTGTGTCCGCCAATATTTACTACTTCACAACTTTCTCTGCGTTTGTAGTCGTAAAGGTTATAGGGGAGAACTTCCGGGATAGGTTTGTGTTCAGCTCTATTTGTATAACGTTTAACTAATGCTTTTGCAACCGGTATTTCAAATTCAGGTTCTTCTGTGAGTGAAACGCGAATGGTGTCTCCAATACCATCTTCCAGCAAGGTGCCGATGCCAACTGCTGATTTGATACGTCCGTCTTCACCCTCTCCTGCTTCTGTAACTCCCAAATGCAAAGGATAATTCATATTGTACTGTTGCATCTTTTGTATCAGCAAACGGTAGGCCTGAACCATTACCTGTGGGTTGCTGGCTTTCATGGAAAGCACAATGTTGTAGTAATTATTGTCTTCGCAGATTCGAAGAAATTCCATGGCGCTTTCTACCATTCCAAGTGGTGTATCACCATAGCGACTCATTATTCGGTCGCTCAGAGAACCATGATTAGTGCCAATGCGCATTGCAGTACCATATTCCTTACATATTTTTACAAGTGGTGTAAACCGTTCACCGATACGCTCTAACTCCAATTCATAGGCGGTATCAGTATAATCAATAGATTCAAATTTTTTCTTGTCGGCATAGTTACCTGGATTTATCCTTACTTTTTCTACAATGCGGGCGGCAAGTTCAGCGGCATTGGGAGTAAAATGTATATCTGCAATCAGTGGAGTTTTATAGCCGCGTGCGCGTAATACCTTTTTTATATTTTCTAAATTTTTTGCTTCCTTAATGCTGGGCGCTGTAATTCGCACATATTCACAACCGGCTTCAATCATACGAATGCTTTGCTCTACAGTAGCCATAGTATTCATAGTATCAGTGGTAGTCATAGACTGAACACGGATAGGATAGTTGCCACCTAAAGGAACATCACCAATAGTTACAACCCGGGTTTTGTATCGTGAATAGCGTGTTAGGCTATTGCAGTATAATAGAGTAGACATTTTTATGAATTAATTACAAAGTTAAGATAATCGTTAAGAAATTTGCTACAAGTTGCTATATAATTGTATATTAGCTTATTAAATGGAATAACTACTTTGTGTTGAATTGTCAGATAAAGTTTTTCGGCTTGGTTCAACATTCGAAAAAATGATTTTTTTGTGACTTATAATTTATTGAAAGTCAAATTTTTCATAAAAAAATTTATTTTGCACCCAACCTTTGATGTATTTTGAACGTGTATATTTTTAGAAAAAGAAACTTTACCGGTAAATATGACTAATGAACATTGAACTTGAACTCATCACGGCTTGTATTAATAGGGAAAGAAGAGCAGAGTATGAGCTTTATAAAACAACATACAGTTATTTAATGGGGATATGTTTCAGATATACTAATTCCCGGGAAGAAGCAGACCAGATGCTAAACCTTGGTTTTTTAAAAATTCTTAAAAATCTGGATAAATATAAGCCTGAAATTCCATTCAAAGTTTGGATAAGGAGGATTATGATAAATATAATTATTGATGAATTTAGAAAAGAGAAAAGACATAAAGAAAATGTTGAATATGTGGAGGAGTATTATGATAATAGTAATTATGCCGAGCAAAATAATGCACTTGCCAAAATGAATGTGGAACAGATTCATGAATTGATTACCAAGCTTCCACCGATGAGTCAAAAGGTGTTTAACTTGTATATTATTGACGGTTTTAGCCATAAAGAGATTGCAGATATGCTCAACATGTCTGAAGGAACATCCAAATGGCATTTGAATTTTTCGCGTAGTAAATTAAAAGAAATGTTGGACAAACTTATTTCTCCTTTAAAGACTGCACAATGAAACAGGAAGAAGATTTTGATGAGATAATTCGCCAGAAGTTTGCTGAAAAGGAATTTGTTTTCAACGAAGAAAACTGGGAAAAAGCAGAAAGAAAGATTGATGCTGCAAGAAGATTTAAAAAAATCTTATTATGGTCAACTGTCTTTATAACCGGTTTTTTCTGTGGTATTGGAGTAACGTTTGTATTTATTCAAAAAAAGCAAATGAATGATAGTATTGTTTTAAATGGTTTTTCTCCTAAAAATCATTTAAATGTGACTATTGAAAACAATGTAAACAGGGATAAAAATAATACTTCAAATGATGCCTATACTGCGAATAATATAAATGAACCCAATGAAACTGGAAATGACAAAGAGAAAGATGGTTTCATAAATGATAAGAATTATAACACATCTATACTTGCCCAGCACCAATCCCATAATGGGATAACGATGGAAGGAAAACGTTTGAACATGCAGAATGAGCAAAATAGAGTGACTGGTGAACAGAATAATAAGAATGAGTATAAAAATAAAACTGGAATTTCAGGGCTAATTGGTCAGAAAAGTGAAAAAACAGATAAAGAAAGTAAAAGAAGAGAAAAGGTTGAAACTGCTGAAACAAATAAATTGAATGAAAAATGGGACAAATATGAGGAAACTATTAGTAAAGCAGAATCAGACCAAAGTTTGCAGGTAAGAACTTCAAAAGTAGAGTCAAGCAGTAACATTGAAAAAACAGATTCTGCAATACATGACTTTAATTCAATTGTCAACACTCAAAAAGATGTTATAACTCACATATTTAAAGATGCTGAGGCAGCAGCAGTTATGAAAGATAGTTCATCTTTGAAGTCCGATTCGGTTTTGGCTGCTGACCAAAACAATCTGAAGGGCACATCTGTTTTACCAGGCGGATTGTCCAGTGCTACTTTTATTTCTTTAGTCATTGGAACTAATGTTGAACTTGGATGGCAGTACGGAGAAGCCTCTGAAGGACGTGGATTTAACCCAATTGCGGGTGTTGAAATAAACCATTATGTGAATCATAAGTGGATGGTATCATCTGGTATTCAATATGGAAGCATTGCTTATCTGAAAGCCAGTGAAAAGCAATTTTCAAAAACAACCTATGGTTTCGGTTCAGTTTCTGTTGATACAATAATAAACACTACATTATTACATTATGCTGTAGTACCTGTTTTGTTAGAATATAATCTGAATGATAAAAATGCAATTAGCATAGGTGGTTCTGTTTCTTATCTTGTTAATACAAATAGTAAAGTTTCTACCCGTTCAACTGCCATAGGCCCGATGTCGGGCAATACCGGTGAAGTAAAAACAATTTCAGATATGGAAAGTGGTTATTATACAAATGCATTTAATAAATGGGATGCATCACTATCAATAGGTTATCGCAGAAGGATAACCCAACGGCTTACGGCTTCTGTTCTAGCTAATTGTGGATTATTAGATATAAAAAACAATGCTTTCTTTTCGAGAGAAAAATTTGAAAGAAATAGCGGTATAAAATTAGTTATTTCTTATACTTTATTTGATTTATAACTTATACCATTGATAACAATAATGAAACGACAGTTTTTTTTGTGTAGTGTTATTTTTATTTGTCTTGCAGCCTGCAGGAAAGATTATCCGGTTGATAATCCAACGGCTTCGCCTGTATTTTATTTTAAAGGTGTTGTGAATGGTTCTCCCGTAAATATCAATGCAGGAATAGATAATTATTATATGTATTCATCCTTTATACAGGATTCTAACGATGTATATAACTTTTTTGGAGAGTTCAGACAAACAGTTTGTACAAACTGTACTAATAAAATAAAATTTCAGATAAATGATCAGGCTTCTACTGCACCTAATTCTCCTTCTTTAATAAACGTTTCTTTAGTTTCCGGATATTACGCTATACAACAGGTTGATTCTATTCAGATAGGTACTCCAACAGAGTATATGGTAAGCTTTTCCCCTGATGACAATGATTCAACTGCTCTCTATATATGGGACTTTGGCGATGGAACAACCAGCCAGCTGTTTGCTCCAACTCATTTATTTGATCACCCTGGTTATTACAATGTGTGTTTAACAGTTAATTATAGTGGGTGCACAAATTCTATTTGTAATCAGATTAAAGTCGGAATAGCTGAACCTTCATGTGATGTATATATTGTTGATTCTCTCATTTCAGCAAATACTGTTTTACTAACAGCCTCTGCCAACGGGATGTCTGGCATGTATTCCTGGGATTTTGGTGATGGCACAACCAGCATATCCAACTTGAATACCATTACACATACTTATACAATTCCTGGTGCTTATACAGTATGTGTAGAAGCAACGGGCCAGAATTGCAGTTCTACCATTTGTAGAAACGTATCAACACAGAATTTTACCGGTTGTGTTGCTAATTATTATTCTTATATACAGGGAATAAGTCAAAATCCATTTTCATTATCAAATATTATAGTTGAGTGGACTGATAATTCGGGAGCTATATATACATCAAATATGGCCGCACAATCAATTGACAGCTATTTCCAAATAATTTCAGTAGAAGATTACTTAGCTAATGAAAATGGCGAGCCCACCAAAAAATTACATATAAGGTTCAAATGCGATTTATTTAATGGTAATGATGTTATTTCTATTGATAACGCTGAAGCCATTATAGCTGTTTCATACCGATAGTGAAAAATTATTTCTATTTCAACCCAACCTTTTGTTTTTCTCAGCGTGTATATAGATAGATAGAAAGAAATATAAACTTTAAATACAAGAACCCATGAGAACAACTTTAACAAATCAAAAAAACAATTTTAAAAAACTTACAAAAGTTTTAGGAATTGCAGCACTTACAGGTTTGGGCTTAAAAGCAAACGCACAGCAGCAATGTATAGCAAACTATACATATGTTAACGATAACATCAATACTGGAAATGTAATCTTTACCAACACATCGTCTACCGGAAATTCACAATTGACATATTTCTGGAGTTTTGGCGATGGTACTTCTTCAAATCTGGAAAATCCCAACCATGTATTTGCTAATACCGGAACATCCGAAGCAGTGGTGTGTTTAACAATTTATGATTCAGTTTGTCAAAGCACTTTTTGCGATACAGTAATTATAGGAGGTATTACCAACGTTTGTCAGGCTTATTTTTATTCAACACCTGATTCCAATTCAGTGAACGGAATCAACTTTTTTAATTACTCCAATTCGGGAGGAACACCTAACGCCAGTTATTCGTGGTATTTTGGCGATAACACTACTTCCAATCTACAAAATCCAAATCATATATATGCTAATGCAGGAACATATCAGGTATGTTTAACAATTGCCGATTCAAATGGCATTGCTTGCAGTTATTGTGATAATGTTGTTGTTGGAAATAACACTGGTGGCGGTTGTATGGCCTATTTCTACGCAGAACCAGATTTGAATTCGATAAACGGAATTAATTTTTTGAATTATTCATCCTCTGGAGGAACACCATCTAACAGCTATTCCTGGGATTTTGGCGATAACACTGCTGCTTCCAATCTGGAAAACCCCAACCACGTATATGCCAATGCAGGAACATATATGGTATGTTTAATGGTTACTGATTCAAATGGCATTGCTTGCAGTTATTGCGATAATGTTGTTGTTCAAGATTCAACCGGTATCGGTTGCCAGGCTTATTTTTATGCAGAACCGGATTTTAACTCGGTGAATGGAATAAACTTTTTTAATTATTCTTCTCCCGGAGGAACGCCAAGCACCTTTTCCTGGGATTTTGGCGATAACACCCCTGTTTCCAATGTTGCAAACCCTAATCACACATATGCCAATGCGGGAACATACACAGTATGCTTAACATCGAACTCAAATGGCAGTGTTTGCAGCTATTGCGATTACGTTGTTATTGGGGATAACACCGGAGGTGGCTGTCAGGCCTATTTCTATGCAGAGCCAGATTCGAATTTGCTAAACGGCATCAACTTTTTCAATTATTCCAACTCCAATGGAATATCAAATACACTTTTCTGGGACTTTGGTGATAACACTCCAGCTTCCAGTGTTGGTAATCCAAACCACATATATGCCAATGCCGGAACATATATGGTATGTTTAACAACTGTTGATTCAAATGGTACCACTTGCAGTTATTGCGACAACGTTATTGTTGGAGATCAAACTGGTAACATCTGCCAGGCTTACTTTTATGCAGTCCCCGATTCCAATTCGGTGAATGGAGTGAGCTTTGTGAATTACTCAGGAATAAATTCAGGTGGAACAGCGAGCCTCTTTTTCTGGGATTTTGGTGACAATACTACTTCCAATTTGGAAAACCCAAGTCATGTATATGCCAACCCGGGAACATATCAGGTATGCTTAACAATTGCTGATTCAAATGGCATTACTTGCGTTAATTGCGAAGATATAGTTGTTGGTGATGGTGGATGTCAGGCTTATTTTTACTGGGAATCTGATTCCAGTTCGGTGAATGGAATAAGTTTTTCAAATAATAATCAGGGTGGAATATCCAACACGAATAGCTATTTATGGGATTTTGGTGATAACACTACCAGTTCTAATTTAGGTACCCCAAACCACATATATGCTGATACAGGAACATATTATCCTTGTTTAACCATTATTAGTCAAAATGGCAGCACATGCACCTATTGCGATAGCATTGCCGTTCTGGCTATGTTGCCTTCCGGTATTAATGAATCTGGGAATGTAAATGTAAATGTGATGCTTGAAAATTATCCAAATCCTTTTAGTGGGAATACAACTATTAAGTATAAACTTTATAAAGGAACCTCTGTTGAATTGAGTGTTTTGGATATCCTGGGTAATAAAATAGCTACAATAGAAAATGTGCACAAAAATGCAGGAAATTATTCATTGGTATGGAATGCTGATAATGTTGCAGAAGGCGTATATTTTCTGAGGATGAATGTAAATGACCAGGTTTCTATTAAAAAAGTGATAGTTTCAAAATAAGGCTTGTTTAGCCGATAGAAAAAAAAGCGCAGCCGTATGGTTGCGCTTTTTTTTTAATACGTTTTCATAGAAAGAACTCCATCAGTGCCTTGCTAATGAATACACCAATACTTACTCCTGGTGCTGTTTCTTTAGATAGTTTTTTAATATACCATTTCCGAATATAGTAGCCAGTATTATTAATGTTCCAAGATAAAATCCAGGTGTCATAGCTTCGTCCTTTTGCCAGATCAGATAAGCCAGGATAATACCATAAATAGTTTCGAGATTGATAGTAAGTGTTACTGTATAAGGACTCAGATGTTTCATCAGGTTAACGCTTGCAATGAATGTAAATGCAGTACCAACAATTGATAACAGACATAACCAGCCCCAGTCTTCAACTTTTACAGAAAAAAAAGACAAGTTGAAATTTCCATTGATAAGTAAATAAATTGATAATGCAATAAAACCTCCTCCCAATTCATAAGCTGTAATAATGGAAGAGGGCATGCGTTGAACAAATAAGCCATTGCATACAGTAAAAAAGGAAGATGTGACTGCTGCAAGGATTCCCAAAATAATTCCATCTGTATATTGTGTTTCAACTTTGAATATCATTGCAATAGCTGCAATGATAACCATTCCGAAAGCCAGCTCGTAACGTATAAGCTTGCGTTTGTATAAAATGGGTTCGATAATGGAGGTAAAAAAGGTGGCAGTTGAAAATGCTACCAACGTTACGGATACGTTTGATATTTTAATTGCATGATAAAAACAATACCAATGAAAAGCAATGATCCCGCCTATTCCGAATAGCTTTAGCATATCCTGCCTTGAAATTTTCAGACCTTGTTTTATATATGTTAAATAAAAGGAGAGAGTGATAAGAGTAATTAATATTCTGAACCATACCAGCTGAAAGGCATCAACTGATATTACTTTTCCAAGGATAGGAGCCCAACCCCATATAAATACAATAAAATGGAGTAAAAGGAGATGTTTATTTTTAAAAAACATAAAAAGCACTTATGAATTTAAATCATAAGGTATGCAAATATAGCAAGAAAAGGAGGAGGGAAACAATTGTAAAGTATAGCTGTTCAGCAGCAATTGCAAATTATTCAAACCGTTCTGATATTTTAGCTTCTATATATTTTTTCAAATCATCAATTTTGACAGTGTTTGTAACTTCAGAAGCAAAAGCATGCATCAACAATTTTTTTGCACTTGTTTCGCTTAAACCACGCGCACGCAAATAAAACACCTTTTCTTCATCCAGTTTCCCGGTAGATGTACCGTGAGAACATTTTACATCATCGGCATATATTTCCAATTGCGGTTTGGTATTGATGGTACCATCATCACTCAATAAAATATTTTTGTTCGACTGAAAAGCATTGGTTTTTTGTGCATCTTTTCTCACAAATATTTTTCCGTTAAAGGTAGCGGACGATCTTTCATCCACTATGCCTTTATAAAGCTCATTGCTGTTACAATTTGGCTTACGATGATCAACAAGCGTATGATTATCCACTACCTGGTTTCCTTTGGTTAAGTATAAGCCGTTTAGATGCGTTTCAATGTTTTCAGCATCTAAAACAATGTTCAAATTGTTTCTTACTAATGAACCGCTTAATGTGAATGTATGTGTATAAAAAATACTGTTCTGTTTTTGAACAACTTGCGTGGAGTTTATTAAATACCCCCAATTGTTTTCATCCTCTGTTTCATAGTGATCAACAACAGCATTTGCATTAACAACTAATTCTGTTAATGCATTGTTAAATGTTTTAGCACCGGAATCAATAGTTGAGTAGGATTCAATAATTTTTACCTGTGCACATTCTTCAACAATGATTAAGTTGCGTGGATGGGTAATTGCGGGACTGTTTGTTGTTGAAATATGAATAATGTGAATGGGTGTTTCAATAATTTCATTTTTTTCTATATGGATAAATGCTCCATCTTTTGCCATGGCTGTGTTTAATGCAGAGAAAGCGTCTGTATTTATATCAAAACTTTTGGAGTAATATTTTTCAAAAGTTTCAGTATGTTTTTTTGAAGCTTCGGTTATACTACAAATAGTTAAACCTTTGGGTAAACTGTTTAATGACAGCAATTCACCACTAAAAATACCATTTTCAATAACTATTGTAATTACATTTTTTAAAAACGTAAGCGATTCAATTTGTTCACGAGTGATTGTTTTATTGACATTAAGAACAAATTCATCTTTTAACAATGAGTCAATATTTATGTATTTGTATTCTTCATTTTTGCGGCTGGGGATACCTTGCCGGAAGAAGCTATCCATTGCTTGTTCACGTAATTGCGTGTTTCCAAATAAAAAACTCTTCGAACGTTCAAATTCAGAAGTCAGGAGGTTTTCCAGGTTTTTAGTGGAAGAACTTTTTGTTTTAATATTTTCGACTGTTTTTATTGACATAAGATTTTATCTTATCTTAAATATTCACACCAGATTTTATAAAATCATATCCTTTCTCTTCGAGCTCTATAGCCAGTTCTTTCGGGCCAGATTTAACAATTTTACCGTTATATAATATATGAACTACATCAGGAATTATATAGTCCAGCAAACGCTGATAATGAGTAATTACAATTGTTGCATTATCTTTTGATTTTAATTTGTTTACACCATTGGCAACAATACGTAATGCGTCAATATCAAGCCCACTGTCTGTTTCATCCAGTATTGCCAGTTTAGGCTCAAGCATAGCCATTTGAAATATTTCATTGCGTTTTTTTTCACCACCGCTAAAACCTTCATTTACGGAACGGTTTGCCAGCTTAATATCCAGCTCTACTAACTTCTGTTTTTCTTTTACCATGGCCAGAAAGTCCTTTGCATCAATAGGTTCTATGCCTTTGTATGCACGAATTTCATTTAGTGCAGTTTTAAGAAAATTAATATTGCTCACCCCCGGAATTTCCACAGGGTATTGAAATGCAAGAAAAATTCCTTCACGGGCTCTGTCTTCCGGAGATAACTCTAACAGATTTTTACCATTGAACAGCACTTCGCCCTCAGTAACTTCATAATCTTCTCTACCTGCAAGCACAGCAGATAACGTGCTTTTACCAGAACCATTAGGTCCCATAATTGCATGTATTTCTCCTGCTTTTACCTCTAAATTGATTCCCTTCAGGATTTCTTTTCCGCCAGTAGAAGCGTGTAAATTTTTTATTGATAACATAATTGTATTATTCAGTTCAATTTTATCTTTTAATTTTCAGTGTTGCTAAAGCCATTCGCTTAAGTAATGGCCCTTTCCTGCCATGTTTGCTTCCCTTTAAAAAACTGTCGAAATACATTTTAGTATATGCAGAAGCATAGATAGCACATTTTCCATGACCAAATTTTTTTCCTGCATTGCGCAACGTAATGTGTTTTGCTCCTTTTGCTTTCATGGCATCGGAAGCTACAAATGCGTTTTTATAATTTACCTGTTCATCAGCAGTGCAGTAGCACATCATTACCGGTACTTCCGGTTTCCAGTCATGTACGCTGTTTTTGCTTAGTGCAACTTTAAAAGGAAATTGGTCATTGTTGTTAAATGCCTCCATAAATTCATCTTTCAGCACATCTTTAGGCACTTCAGGCATCACTTTGTTTATATCATTCATCGTATGTTTCCCATCAAACAGGGGAGGCAGTATTTCTGCATAAGCTGTTTTAAAGCAGTTGTTAGGGTTATCAAAGCATTTATAGGCTTCCTGGTAGGAATATACTAAGTAGGGCAGGTAACCTGGGTGAGAGTATGGTTTAAACATCACTTCTGTTTGTATGCCAGCTAAATCATAAGCTCCGCTCATTGGAGCAGCAGCAGTTACTATAAATTCATCTGCATGTTTTTCCTGCATCACTTTTAGTGTTGCTAATGTAGCATGTCCACCTTGCGAATAACCTGTGAGAAATAAAAACTTGTTTTGTTTCGCATTTTCCTTTACAAGCAATTCCTTTATAGCTCTCAGCATATCAATGGAGGCAGCCGCTTCTGTTTCCACATGGTGATATAAGTGTGTTCTTTTTCCTTCTCCCAGGCCTATGTAATCCGGAAAAGCAACCATATAACCACTCGCACTGAATACGGTACAAATAGCCTGTTCTCCGGTAAATGCAATTTTTCTGTCTTTTACTATTTGTGTTCCATGATGATAACAAATCATAGGAAATTCTTTGTCTTTTTTTCGTGGGAGAAAAAATATTCCGGATGCTTCAATAGGCGAACCATCATGCCATGTAGTTTCATAAATCACTTCAAAAACATCTAATGGATTATTAATAGGGGCAATAAATTTTTTTATGTTTTTAGCTTTCCACAGTGAGTCGAGGTTCTCTATACTATAGGAGTTTATAAGTTTATAGCTAATAAGCCGTCCACGTCCAGCTTGTGCGTTTGTTACAGAAATAACAAGTAGTAAGAATGCCGATAAGAATTTAAACATTTGAAAAAACAGATTCATATTATTCGTATTGATTGTGATTTGTATTACCCTACGCTTCCCTCCAAAGAAATTGCCAACAGTTTTTGTGCCTCCACCGCAAACTCCATTGGCAATTTATTCAATACCTCTTTGCAATAACCATTCACAATTAAGCCTATTGCTTTTTCAGTATCAATACCTCGCTGTTTGCAATAAAATAATTGGTCTTCACCAATTTTAGAAGTAGTGGCTTCATGTTCCACAACACCTGATTTATCTTTAATCTCAATATAGGGGAACGTATGGGCTCCACACTTATCGCTCATCAGTAAACTATCGCATTGTGAAAAATTACGGGCATTAGTAGCACCTTTAGCAATACGTACCAATCCTCTATAACTATTGTTACTAAAGCCGGCAGAAATACCTTTTGAAATAATAGTGCTTCGTGTATTTTTCCCAAGATGAATCATTTTGGTGCCTGTATCAGCTTGTTGGTAGTTATTGGTAACCGCAACAGAGTAAAATTCTCCAACAGAATTATCACCTTTTAAAATCACAGAAGGATATTTCCAGGTAATGGCAGAGCCTGTTTCTACCTGTGTCCAGGAAATTTTGGAATTATCTTCCATGCAAACACCACGTTTTGTGACAAAATTAAAAACACCGCCTTTGCCTTCTTTATCTCCCGGATACCAGTTTTGAACGGTACTGTATTTTATTTCAGCATTTTTGTGGGCAATCAATTCCACAACAGCAGCGTGCAGTTGATTTTCATCACGCATGGGAGCAGTACAGCCTTCTAAGTAGCTTACGTATGAATCCTCATCTGCAATGATTAATGTACGTTCAAACTGGCCTGTGCCTGCTGAATTAATTCTGAAGTAAGTAGATAGTTCCATCGGGCAGCGTACGCCTTTAGGAATGTAACAAAAGGAACCATCCGTAAAAACAGCCGAATTCAGCGCTGCATAAAAGTTATCCGTATGAGGAACCACTGAGCCCATATATTTTTTAACTAATTCAGGATGTTCCTGTACAGCTTCGCCAAATGAGCAAAAAATAATACCTTTCTCAGACAGTACTTCTTTGAATGTTGTTTTTACTGAAACACTATCCATCACAATATCTACAGCAATAGTGCTTTCTACACCCGTAAGACGTTTTTGTTCTTCAATAGAGATACCCAGCTTTTCAAATGTTTTTAAAAGTTCTGGGTCAACTTCATTCAGACTGTCAAGATTTTTTTTAGGCTTTGGGGCAGAATAATAAATAATATCCTGAAAATTGGGCTTTTGATAAGATAGGTGAGCCCAGTGTGGCTCTTCCAGCTTTTGCCAATGGCGGAATGCTTTTAAACGATATTCCAGCATCCATTCAGGTTCGTTTTTCTTCTTAGAGATGAAATGAATAATATCTTCATTTAACCCTTTAGGAGCATTGTCTGCTTCAATATTGGTAACAAATCCGTACTTATATTCTTCGTTAATTTTTTCTGTTAAAATCTTGTTTTCCATTACTTAAACTTCAATAAAAGACCCTTTCCTTCAGGTTTTTTTAAGAGCACCGTTTTTAAATAGGAGTGATAACTTCATTAATTCAAATGCTTTTTTTAACCTTTGCTGATGCGTTAAAGCAAAAATTTCCTTTAACCGCCTTTCATTTATAGCGTCTAAATTGGAACTTGTATGTAAAATTACTTTTGCCATTTTTCTACACCCCAAACGATTCGCCACAACCGCAGGTTCTGCTTGCATTTGGGTTATTAAACACAAATCCTTTTCCGTTTAACCCTCCTGAATAATCAAGCTCTGTACCTATCAGATATAAAAAACTTTTTTTATCGACAACAATTTTAATCCCTTTGTCTTCAAAAATCTGATCACCTTCTTTAAGAAGAGTGTCAAATTCTAATTTGTATGAAAGACCGGAACAGCCTCCACCTGCAACACCCACACGTATAAAGGTGTCTTCAGGTCGGTTTTCGTTTTTTATTAAATTTAACGCATGCTGTTTTGCGTTTTCTGAAACTGTAATCATGTTAGTTTTTAATAATTGCTTATTTAGATTTAATCTAAATTTGAATACAAAAATACCTAAAAAATGGTATTGTCGCAAATAATTTGATGGATTTCGATTGACCATTTTTTTACATAGAAAGATAAAAGACGTTGCTTAAAAGCAAGTATCTCATAAGTAATAAATAGTATATTTGTTCTTCATAACATAAGAAACTGTTTAAATTTTATTTTATGAAATTTAAACAGTTTCTTTCTAAATATTAACCTGTAACTTAATACAATGTTTTATTACAAAAAGTGGGCGATAGTGATACCAATGGCTAATGAAGAGGCTGATTTTAAACCTTTTATCGATATGCTCAATTTTGTAATCAATGAATTAAACCCGGGTAATGTCTACTTTGTAGTCGACAAAGCATCGAAAGATCGTACCTTAGAACTTTGCAGGGAGTTATCTTTACTTGATCCGCGGTACGTTACCGTTTGGGCTCCGGAAAACCGTAATGTAGTAGATGCTTATGTTCGTGGTTTGCGTGAGGCGTATGAGGCTGGGCATGACCTTATTATTGAGATGGATGCGGGTATGTCTCATGATCCCAGAGCGATTCCCATGTTTCTCCGTGTTCTGAATGAAGGGAATGAATGCGCTTTTGGAAGTCGTTTTATTAATGGCGGTTCTATGGGAGATTCGCCTTTTAAACGCAGGTTGCTTTCAAAAACAGGTACTATTTTAGCCAATTTGTTGCTTGGAACCAAGCTACGGGACATGACTTCAGGGTATCAGGGCTTTCATCGTGACGTTGTAGCCAAAATCATTAAGCATAATTTTAAATCAAAAGCTCATTTTTATCAGACAGAACTACGTTATTTATTAAGAAAAAGAAGGCTTTTTGAAGTTCCGATACATTACCAGGCCCCTTCACCCCGTGTTTCGCCAAACGCTATTAAAAATGCCTATCAAACCTTGTTTTATTATTTCTTTTTGAGGCTGACTGGGAAGAGGCCAACGTTATAATAATTTCTGAAAAAAACAGTTAGCAATTGAACACGTTAACAATTGGGCAATCAATAACCAATGAACCAATGAACCAATGAACCAATGAACTGATATATATGTCAAAATCCCTTGTTATTACTTCTATTGCCAATGATAAGCATCCTGTTTTAAGTTCGTTTGCTAATGAATGTAAAAAAAGAAAACTCGATTTTATTGTTATTGGAGATACAAAATCACCTTCTGATTTTCAGTTGGATGGTTGCAATTTCTGGAGCGTAGAACGCCAGTTATCATTACCTTTCGAATTGGCAAAAACTACTCCTACACGTCATTATTCAAGAAAAAATCTGGGTTATCTGATAGCGATTCAAAATGGTGTGACAGAAATAACAGAAACTGATGATGATAATATTCCCCGTGAGGATTTCTGGCATGAAAAGCAGCGTGAAATAAAAAGTTTTTCCTTTATAAACACAGGCTGGGTGAATGTGTATCATTACTTCACAAAAAATAAAATATGGCCTCGTGGTTTTCCGTTAGAAGAGTTGCAAAACAAGCAAATTGATATCAATACGTTGAACTTTGATTTTGTAAATTGTCCTATTCAGCAGGGATTGGCAGATGAAAACCCTGATGTAGATGCAGTTTACCGTTTAACCTGTCCGTTACCGCTTAACTTCGAAATAAAAACACAACTTGCATTGGGAAAAAATGCATGGAGCCCTTTTAACAGTCAGAATACACACTGGTTCAAAGAAGCATTTGCTCTGATGTATTTGCCTTCCTATTGCAGCTTTCGGATGACGGACATATGGAGAAGTTATGTAGCGCAACGCATTGCCTGGGAGTGTGGATGGAGTATTTTATATCATGAGCCAACAGTATGGCAGGAGCGTAATGAACATAATCTGATGAAAGATTTTGAAGATGAAATTCCTGGTTATTCCAATAATTATAAAATATGCAGAGAGTTACAAAACCTGCAATTAAAAGCTGGAAAAGAGAATATCTGTGATAATTTAATTACATGTTACCAAAAATTAATTGATATTGAGGTTGTTGGTAAAGATGAAATGATTCTATTAAAGGCATGGATAAATGATATAAGTAAATTATTGAAAATACGTGCTGTTGAATTAAATTAACCAGGATAATAAATGTCGCTCTCCATTCAGTTTGGCAATTTCCTTTATAAAAATGCTTTTCCAATATATAACATTCTCTATCCAATATTTAAGAGAAAACAGGATGTAAAAGAATTAAGACTCATCAGTTCAGTAGTAAAGTCTGGGAATAATGTATTGGATATTGGAGCAAATATTGGTTTTTATACTTCTGAATTTTCACGTTTAACAGGTGCAAAAGGAACAGTATTCGCCTTTGAACCAGAGCCTCTGAATTTTAAATACCTACAGCAAAATTGCAGGCATCTGAAAAATGTAAAGCTTATTAATAAAGCTGTTTCTGACACAACCGGAACATTAAAAATTTATTTGTCGAAAATGTTGAATGTAGACCATCGCACCTATCAAATTGATGATTACTCAGCTATTAAAGAAATTGATGCTATAACTATTGATGATTATCTTAGAGCCAATAAAAATCCTAATATAGATTTTATTAAAATGGATATTCAGGGGTTTGAAATGGCTGCATTAAAAGGAATGTTAACTACATTGAGACGTAATGTCGAAATAAAAATTATTTCAGAATTATGGCCTTATGGTCTGCAAAAGGCTGGTAGTTCAGCAAATGAAATGATTCACTTTTTAAATTCTGAAGGATTTAATGTTTATTTGCTGACATCAAGTCCTCCTTCTCTTTTAACTGCTGAAACTATTCAGCACTTAAAGGTTGACGAAAATGTATATTACAATGTTTTTCTTAGCAGAAAAAATGAATCTATAAATGCTTTTAGATAGAAACTCTGTAATAAGAAGTAATGGATTATCCGCTAAATAATAAAAAGGAGTATTTTGAAAAAATCGCACCAAAGCGTAAAAAGCCGAGAGGTGTAAGCGCTTATTATTGGAATGAGATAACCAATTACTGTGATTATTTTGTTCAGGATGATATATCCGTACTTGAAATTGGTTGTGGTGCTGGAGAATTATTGGATGGAATACATGCGAAACATAAGGTAGGCATTGACTTTAGCCCTGCCATGATTGCCATTGCAAAAGAAAGATTTCCAGGCATTGATTTTCATGTGATGGAAGCAGAACATTTACAACTGAATGAAAAGTTTGATCTTATTATACTTTCCAATCTAATTGGTCATCTGGATGATGTTCAGGAAGTGTTTAAACAATTGCACAAAGTATGTCATTCACAAACTAAAATTATTATTACCTATTATAACTATCTGTGGGAGCCTGTTTTGAAGTTTGCGGAATTTGTTGGTCTGAAAACGCATACGCCTATACAAAACTGGCTATCACTTGCGGATATTAATAATTTGCTTTATGTTTCGGGTTTTGATGTTTATAGAAACACCAAACGGATGATATTCCCATTCAGTATTCCTTTATTGAAAGGGGTTTTAAATCGTTTTCTGGCAAAATTGCCCTTCTTTCGTTTTTTTTCAATAAATATATATACTTTCGCTAAGCCAATGTCTACACTATCTCCGTCAGATTATAGTGATAAATATTCGGTTTCTGTTATTATCCCCGCCCGTAATGAGAGTGGTAATATTGAAAATGCAATTTTGCGTTTACCCAAATTAGGTAGTCACACCGAAGTAATTTTTGTGGAAGGAAATTCTACTGATTATACCTGGAATGAAATACAAAAGATTGCAAAAAAATATGCGAGTACGCATGATATAAAAATTATACAACAAAGTGGTAAAGGAAAAGCGGATGCGGTTCGTAAAGGTTTTGGAATGGCTACTGGTGATATTTTAATGATATTGGATGCAGACCTTACTGTACCGCCTGAAGATTTGCCTAAATTTTATGATGCGATAGCCTCTGGTAAAGGTGATTTTGTTAATGGTTCTCGTATGGTGTATCCTATGGATAAAGATGCAATGCGTTTTTTAAATTTATTAGGGAATAAATTTTTCAGCAGTGCATTCACCTGGTTACTGGAACAAAAATTTAAAGATACCTTATGTGGAACAAAGGTGATTTTTCGGAAAGATTATCATCGATTAGTTAAAAACCAGAGTTACTTTGGAGATTTTGATCCTTTTGGGGATTATGATTTAATATTTGGTGCTTACAAACTCAATCATAAAATAGTTGAGATTCCTATTCGTTATAAAGAACGTACGTATGGTACCACCAATATTTCACGTTTTAAACATGGTTTGATATTATTACGTATGTGTATCTTTGCTGCACGTAAGATTAAGTTTATTTAATTTTCCTCGCAAAGGCGCAAAGAGGCTTAAGAAATGACGGAGAAACAGTTGTTAAAAATAAGAAAATGTTAGAAAATACAGGTCGTACAGAATTAAGCAGCTTAGGTGAATTTGGATTAATAAAACATTTAACCCGGTTCATTGAGATAAAAAATGAAAGCACTATTAAAGGTGTTGGTGATGATGCGGCTGTTATTGATTTTAAAAATAAGCTAACCGTTGTTTCAACAGACATGCTTGTAGAAGGCGTTCATTTCGACTTGATGTACGTTCCTTTAAAACATTTAGGCTATAAAGCGGTAACAGTGAATCTTTCAGACATATATGCGATGAATGCTACACCACGCCAGATTACTGTTTCTTTTGCCGTTTCTAACCGTTTTTCCGTTGAAGCTGTTGAAGAATTGTATGCCGGAATCATTACAGCCTGTAATAAATACAAAGTAGACCTTGTGGGTGGAGATACAACAACATCTAAATCCGGCCTTGTAATAAGTATTACAGCTATTGGAGAGGCTGCTGCTGAAGATCTGATTTATAGGGATGGGGCCAAAGATGGCGATTTATTATGCGTTACCGGTGATTTGGGAGCTGCTTATATTGGTTTACAATTATTAGAGCGGGAGAAAAAAATTTTTCTGGAAAACCCGGGTGTACAGCCTGATCTGGATGGTCATGATTATATTCTGCAACGCCAGCTAAAACCTGAGGCACGTAAAGATATACCTGTTTTGCTAAAAAAATTAGAGGTAAAGCCAACGGCAATGATTGATATATCAGATGGTTTGGCATCGGAGATACTACATCTATGTACCCAGTCAGAAGTAGGGTGTAACTTATATGAAGATAAAATACCAATAGACCCTTCTGCTTATAATATGACGCGTGAATTTAACCTGGACCCTACCGTTTGTGCATTGAGCGGGGGAGAAGATTATGAATTATTATTTACTATTGACCAGTCTGATTATCCTAAGGTAAAAGCCAATCCCGATATTACCGTGATTGGGCACATGACACATAAAAAGGAGGGAATGAATCTTATTACAAAAGCGGGTACAACCTACCCACTCACTGCACAGGGCTGGGATTCACTGTTGAATAAAATAGCTTAACACTCATTCATTCACGCTCACTTTATAAGTGATTAATGCACCTGCCAATTCTAATGTTCTGGCAACAGAACAATATTTTTCCATGGAAAGCTGAACAGCACGTTCAGCTTTTTCTTTATCAATTGTTCCTTTTAATTTAAAATGAATTTGGATGGTTTCCCATAAAGAAGGCTCTTTATCTTTTTGTCTTTCACCATCAATGCTTATTTCAAAACTTTCAATAATTTGTCTTTGTTTTTTTAATATCATCACAATATCAATTCCACTGCAGCCTCCTAAACCCATTAATAATAGCTGCATGGGGCGCACCCCCTTATTGCTTCCACCAATATTTTCGCTTCCATCCATGAGAGCAATATTCCCTGTTTCGCTCACTGCCTCAAAATGAAAGGCATCATCTAAGCGTTTTAATTCTATTCGCATAATTATTAAAATAAGAGAATCATCGTTTTCTTTCGTACATAATAAAATCGTGCGGATAAATATTCTTTTCATCCACTATTCCGTTAACACGGTTTGTTTCTTTCCATTCGTTCATATTAATTGCCGGAAAGTAAACATCACCTGTAAATGAATGATAAATTTTTGTTATGTATAATCTATCAGCCAGGTGCATGCTTTGTTTAAAAATTTCGGCACCACCAATTATAAAAATTTCATCATCACCTGTTTGTTTTGCTTTTTCAATAGCCTCATCAATTGAGCCAGCAACAATAGCTCCCGATGCATTGTAAGCCTTTTGTCGGGTAATAATAATATTTATGCGATTAGGTAGGGGGCGGAATTTTTCAGGAATAGATTCATAATTCTTTCTGCCCGTAATCACGGAATGTCCTGTGGTCTTCCCTTTAAAATACGTCATATCGGCCGGTAAATGCCATATAAGAGCATTGTCCTTGCCGATTACATTGTTTTCGTCAACTGCTACTATTATTGATATCATTATGAGGAATGTAATTAATAGACTAAACCGCCACTTCTGCCTTAATATGCGGATGCGGGTCATAACCCTCTAATGTAAAATCTTCGTATTTAAACTCAAAAATATTTTTCACTGAAGGATTTATTTTTAGTATAGGCAATTTACGAAAATCCCTTGTTAATTGAAGTTTGGCCTGTTCTATATGATTGGAATATAAGTGAGCATCGCCCAGAGTATGAATAAATTCTCCTGCTTGTAAATCGCACACTTGTGCTACCATCATGGTGAGTATGGCATAGGATGCAATATTAAACGGCACTCCCAAAAATATATCTGCACTGCGCTGATACAATTGGCAACTCAATTTTCCATCAGCAACATAAAACTGAAAAAAAGCATGACAGGGAGGCAACTTCATTTTGTCTATTTCACCCACATTCCATGCACTTACAATCATTCTGCGGCTATCAGGAGTGTTCTTTAGTTGATTCACCACTTGTGTTATTTGGTCAATGTGGCGCCCATCTGCAGCAGGCCAGCTGCGCCATTGTGAGCCGTATACAGGTCCAAGGTTGCCATTTTCATCTGCCCATTCATCCCATATATGTACATTGTTTTCTGTCAGATATTTTATGTTTGTCTCCCCTTTCAGGAACCATAACAATTCATGTATAATAGATTTTAAGTGTAGCTTTTTTGTTGTTAAAAGGGGAAAGCCTTCCTGCAAGTCAAAACGCATCTGATGGCCAAAAACGCTGATAGTTCCTGTGCCGGTTCTATCTGTTTTGGTAGCTCCTGTATCCAAAACATGACGCATTAAATCGTGGTATTGTTTCATTGTGTATTCTTAAAAAAAACCAACTCAATTATTTTTTATTCCCATCATTATCTTTTTTTGAAGAAGGTGTTGTACCATCTTCTTTCTTACTGGTATCAATCATTTCCATCAATTTTAATCCCAGTAATCCATTCATAGGATTGGCTTCACCACCACTGCCATTGATAAATACATCCGGAATTATTTTAATTCTTCCTTTACCAATTTCTTCAGTAACCTTATACTTTGTAAAGTTATCGCCACCCATTGCTCCAACAGCCAATTGGTAGGCTTCAGCGGTTGATCGGCCTATTGCTAATATTTTTTCTGCCTCTGCTTTACCTGTTACAGAAATTTTTTCCGCATCCGCATTTGCATTTAGTTTTGTTGCTTCTGAATCAGCTTGTGCTTTATACCGGGTAGCTTCTGCGGATGCGTTTGCGCGCATTTTTATTGTTTCAGCTTCCGCCTGCACAGCAAGTTTTATGCTTGTTGCGTCACCTTCAGCTTTTTTTACAGTAGCATTTGCTGTACGTTCAGCAATTTCAACACTTTGTTGTGCTTTTACAATTTCCTTTTGCATATCAGCAATTGCGGTTTCTTTTTCTACCCCCTGGCGCTTCTCCTGCGCTTTCTTTTGTGTTTCAAATGTCAATTCTTCTTCTTGTGCAATTTTACGATCAGTTAATGTTTTCATCAAGGAGGCAGGTGGAACAATGTCACCAATAAGAGTATCCACTGCATTTACGTTATATTGCTCCAATACTTTTGATATATGATCCTTGGCAGATTGTTGACGTTCCTTGCGAGTACCAAGGAAAGAAATTACATCACTATCTTGCGCAGAGTTACGGAAATAGTTACCAATAGTCGGTTCCAACACTTGTGATACAAGGTTATTCATATTTCCAAAACGTGCAATTACTTTTGGCGCTTCGGAAGATGGGATATGAATAATTTGTGCTACATCCAAATTAAACGGGAATCCATCTTTTGAACGAACAGTAATAGTAGAAAGATTTTTATCCAAATTATGAGATTCAGAACGTGCACTTGCCCAATTAAGCACCAGGTTAGTGGTGGGTACTAATTCCACTTTCATGATGTATTTATTGATGGGATATTTACCGGGGCCAAATGGTTCATTCCATACTCCTTTGAATCCTTTTTCCATGATATTTCCATGTTTAAAAGAATCGCCACTTAAATCTTTTCCTTCTTGTCCAATATAAGAAATAACAACACCTACGTGTCCAATAGGGATTTCAGTCATTGGAGTTTCTTCTATTTGAACCGCCCAGGGATTAATATTGTATGAACCAGCCAAAACAATTTGTGGTTGTAAGCCTCGGTTACCGCCATTTTTCAAAAAAGTGTTAAAATCTTGAAAATTATTATGTCCTTCAACCAATTTACCTGCAATTTGACCATCTTCAATAGGTTGCCCGTCAAGAGTGGTTACAATGCCAACCATGCTTTCGCGAATGCTGATCATATCAGCTTCTATACCCGAAAACAAATGTGTATTGATACGATAGGATCCTGCAGTTATATAAGCAGCTTGACGCCCTTTTTGTCCACTGGAATTTAAAAATTTTTCTGCGTCCTGAAAATTATCACAATCTACTTTACTTCCTAAAATGGCACCTGTTGGAATCTCTACGCCATCTTTGGCTAATATCAAAACAATTTTCCCTTGTGGAACAATTACAAATGGTTGCAAAATGATTTCATATTGCCAAACCCATTTACCAAAATAAATTCCGGGAGCTAATGTTTTTGCTTGAAAACCTGCTTCTCCTTTGGTAGCAATAATGCGGTTGTCCGGCATTTCTTTAAATTCACCAAAAAGCACGAATTTTTTTGTTACCAATCCAATTCGGTCTTCAGGAATAATCACCATCCCAAATAAAATACGGAGAATAATTTTATAAAATAAAATCAATACAATTGGGATAGCAATCCACCAATAGTTAATTA
>JAHEXZ010000149.1 GCA_023251835.1 Bacteroidota bacterium
GTGATGCATGCTGGAATTTTTGCACGCAAAAGAAATAATTTGTTCTGTACTTATTTTGTATATTTATTAATAGTTTTAAATAGCAGAATGTGAATTATGTTTTTTCACACTCTGACGTTAGCGGTCATGCTATGACGACAGTGCGAACGACAAAAAGAAAGCAACAACAATGGGACTATTTGACAAAATAAAATCAGTTTTTACTGGGACAAATTCGGACGAAAATCCTTCGAACAAGGGACAATTTGTAAAATCGTTTACAGACAAAGGAGAACAAGTTTTAATTCCACGGTCTGAATGGCGAAACCGTGTTTTGCCAGACCAACTTAAAAATGTTTGGAATGACCCTGAAGCACTTTATGGTGCAATTGTAATGGCAATGCAAGACGGATTTTTTGCTGAAATTATTGAAGCGACAAAGCGTTTAGTAGAAATTGACAAAATCACAGACAGAAGTTATAATGTTCTTGGACTTGCATATTTACATACAAACGCATTAGAAGAAGCAGAGCAAACATTAGAGAAAGGTATTTCTGTTTCAGACTACAAAGCAGTAATGACAACGAATCTTGCAAAAGTTTATGTTGCACAAGGACAAGAGCAAAAAGCTATGCAGACGCTTTGGAGTGCAATTCAACTTGACCCAAATCAAGACAACGGGCTTGACTGGTTCACTGTTCTTGAATATGAAAAAGGCGGAGAACCTGCACGACTTGCTTCATATAAAAAAGTAGCAGCGTTACCTAACAGTTGGAGAGCCAAGTTATATATCGCAAGACATCACTTAGAGCAAAAACAATTTGACACTGCAAAACAAATTTACCATGACATACTCTCTACTGCTAGCAACGAGCCAGATGCTATTTGGGTTATTACAGGCGACTTAGGGCTCAACAACAGAGTTGAAGACATCTTTGAACTTGTGGCTCCAATTTTCAGCGTTGACAAGCATGGAATAAATGGGACTATCAATATGATACAAGCGTGCATAGCTACAAAAAGAAAAGGCGAAGGTTTGCGACTACTTGACGACTTTAAAAAATTACAGCGTTACGACTTGTTGCATATAACCAACGACTTTGAAAGTAAACTAAACAAACTATGACGAAAGAAGAAGCACGAACCGCTAACAGCAAAACGTTATAAGCCATTTAAAAGACGACACAGTGAATAAAGAACTTTGGTATTTTCTCATAGACGGACAAGAGGACGATGAAACTGGAATTGTTGGAAATTTTTATGCTTATGGGCAACATTTAGGTGACGCATTAGGCAAAGCAATCAAGGCTTCTGCGGAATACCACTTCAATAATTGTAATGTGACAGAAGCTTCTCTTTTAGAAAAATTTGAAGTTATTGGCGATTATAAAGAACTCGTAGAAATTGCCGACAACGTTTTCATGAGACCTACGACTTTTACTTTTTCACTTAACGACCCTGACAAAGAATTTATTCCACCAGTTGGAATTGTTAAAGGAGTTGACGCAGGAGAATACGAATATGATTTAATCCAAGAAAATTTTGTTGCTTACAGTAAAAATGAAAATGGAATTTTTGAATTTGAATTAGTGTTGACTAAATCCAACCTCATTGACACTTTTCTAAAAATAATCGACTTTCTGCAAACTGTGGACGGCTTTTGGATTTATATTAAGAACTTTTGGGAAAACAAAGAAACCGAACTTTGGGTAGCAAAACATTTTACTGACAAAAAAACTGTAATTGAATTTTTAAAATCTCATAGGCCAGACACCCTTGAGAATGGCTACATTGAAATCGTTGTTCATTCTATTTTAGGCAAAACAAACCTCGTACTTGGTGAACACAAGAAAATTCAACTATACACCGAAGGCGAATCTGTATTCAATAACTTTATTGGACAAATTATTGAATTAGGTTTCGAGCAGACAAGAGATTTTTATAATTTGGAATTTGGATACCAACATTGGCATTACAGACCTGCAGACAGCTTATCGCGGAGCAAATTGAGAGAAATGTTGACAAGGGAAAAGTTTGAACTTATTCACGAATTTGCTGAATAAAAAACGGCTTATAACAGCTAAGGTTTCGTTGCGCCCGCAGGGCGAACAATGAAACCGATGTTGCACGGAACCGCTTGTGCGGAAGGGGATATCAAGTTATGGGGATTGCGTCTTGTTTTTCAGGACGCTTTTGTTTTTTTAGAGGTTTACATTTTGAATTTGCTTACACACTGAACTAACAGGTGTTTAGGAATTAAATCTATAATCTGCCGAATTACAGGTTTATTGTTATTTTTGTTTCTGCGGAAGAGGCTCAATCTTAGTTTGATTTGGTCGCCTGTAAGGTTGAAAATTTTTCGCTTCTTTTTATTTACAAACTTTCGGATAGTTGTGAATTAATATATTGACTTTTGACTTTTAACTTAATAATCTTTTGACTTAAAAAATGATATGAGCATTGAACAACAAATACTTGAGAGAAGCGGCCTGCAGTGCGAACTTTCAAAAGCTAAAGAAAAGTTAATGATATATCGCATTCCTCCGCTTGGCGATAATGATATTAACAAGTGTATTTACATTTCTGAAAAATGTATTAATCAACTCGAAAAAAAAGAAGAGCTCGACCCAAAATTCTGGACTTTCCTAAAAGAGAGTATGTGGAGTGAAGTGCCTGCGGTACAGGTAGTTTCATGGCGTATGCTTAACCGCTTACAAAATGAGTCTTGGGCTATGGAAGCCTTGGAAATGATGTATCTTGATGACGATGTGCTGGAATGGGCAAAAGCCACCGGTGATCATGAAGAAGCAACGGAAACGGATTTACACAGAGATTGTAATGGTACTACACTATACAATGGAGATACTGTTATATTAATAAAATCATTAGATGTAAAAGGTTCTTCTATTAATGCCAAGATGGGCACACCTGTTAGAAATATCAAGCTTGTTGCAGATAACACCGACCAGATTGAAGGAAAAATTGAAGGGCAACAAATTGTAATCTTAACGAAATTTGTTAGAAAAACAGGCTAACGGAGTCATATTTCGGCTCCGTATGATTAATCGTGGGTAAATTTTAAGGTAAGAAACAAGAAAACGCGCATCTACTAAGATGCTTATTATGAAATCGAGCGTAAGGCTTGAAAAAACGCGATGTCGTGTCGGCCGTGGGCAGAAATCGTTCTTTTTTGATTTTTTGGTACTTTTATATCAAAAAAAGCACACACACAGCATAGAAAATACACGGTTTTCTTATAAAAAATTAATTTGCGTAAGCCATTGTAATAATATTTGAAAATTATCAGCAAACTCTTCTATTTTAGCCTTCATGTTTTTAGGTTTTAATTGGTACAATAAATTCAGGAGCACAGTTGTACAGGATGTAAATATCTCTCTTTTTCCCACCACCCAAATGTAGTGAAATAAGGGGTATCTAAGCGATTATACATATTGATTTATTTTGATTTTTCCTTTGTTTCGCCACCCATAAACTTTTTTACAAAACGTTGCTGATCGGAGGCTATTACAAGATCTGAGTTATTCTCAACATTAAATGTTTCGAGCATTTTTAGCCGGATAACACTTTTAGGAAGTGAGATTAGCTCATTATTTTGTAATTCAAGTATTGTAAGATTTTTTAGCTTACCTAGGCCCTCAGGAAGTGTTGATAATGTATTGTTGTTCAAATACAATGATTGGAGATTAATCAGCTTGCCAATACTTTCAGGAATTGAGGTTAATCGGTTATTTCCCAATGAAAGCTCCTGGAGATTTACAAGTTTACCTATTACCTCCGGCAAAGCTGTTAATTTATTTTTAGTAAAAACAAGATGCTCCAGATTAACAAGATTACCAATACTCTCGGGCAGTTTTGTTATTTGATTCTTGCTTAAATCCAATTTCGTCAGTTGAGTAAGCTTAGTAATAGTTTCAGGGAAAGTGATTAACTGATTATCGCTTAAATTTAGTTCCTTTAAATTGGGAAACTGCGTAATACTTTCAGGAACCTCTTTAAGTTGAGTATGACTAAGGTTAAGAATATATACCTTTGCTGGACTTTTTAAAGCATCCGTGAGTGAATAATAGGTCTTGTCTTTTTGTGCATAGCTGCAATTAGCAATAGCAGAAATTAAAAATAGTATCAATAGTTTTTTCATAGAATTACATTTTATTTTATGGAACAATTTTTTCTCCAAGCTCTTTAAAGTCAATACCATCAAAGTTTCCCGAGCTCATCATTAATAAATTTTTAGTAGTAAAATCCATTTTGAGCAAATCATTTAATAATTCTTTTGAATCAGTATATACTTTTATATTATTACCACCAAAGGCTTGTTTTACCTGATTTTCAGTAATTAGTTTCAACTTTTTATGTTCAATAGTGTGTGGGTTAAAGTAAACAAATGCTTCATCTGCAAAAGCCATAGAGCCATCGTATTCTTTCAAAAAAATTTCATTCAAACTGCTAAATGTATGTAACTCCATACAGGCAATAAGTTTGCGCTCAGGAAACTGTTTTTTTACCGCTTGTGTAGTAGCTTTTAATTTAGAAGGGGAATGAGCAAAATCTTTATACACCGCTGTAACACTATTCTTCTTTATAAGTTCCAAACGTTTTGCTGCACCAGTAAAAGATTGAATAGCCTGATAAAATTGCACATCACTTATTCCTACCTGATTACAGCATAAACGTGCAGCATTCAGGTTCATTAAATTATGTTCACCAAAAACTTGTAATTGGCAGTTAGCAATTGGCAATGGACAGTTTGTTAAAATAGTTGCTCCATCCTCAATTTTATACTTAGGAATACCGTATGGAATTTTATGAATATCCTTTCTGGCTTTTTCCCCAACTTTATTTACCTGTTCATCTAATTCACAATACACAAGGCTTCCATTGGGTTCAATTAAATCGGCAAAAATCCGGAATTGCTCCACATAGTTATCAAATGTTGGAAAAACATTGATATGGTCCCATGCAACACCGCTGATAATAGCAATATTAGGTTTGTACAAATGAAATTTAGGCCGTCTGTCTATTGGAGAAGAAAGATATTCGTCTCCTTCTATTATCGCAATTTTAGCTTCTTTTGTTAGTTTCACCATAGTATCAAAACCTTGCAGTTGAGCTCCAACCATGTAATCACAATCTATTTTATGATAATTAAGCACATGTAATATCATAGCTGTAATAGTTGTTTTTCCATGACTACCTCCAACAACAATGCGTGTTTTGTCCTTTGTTTGTTCATATATATACTCAGGATAAGAATAAATTTTTAAGCCTAATTCCTGAGCTTTCAATAATTCAGGATTATCAGCACGTGCATGCATTCCCAAAATAACTGCATCTAACTCCTTGTGAATATTATTTATATCCCATCCTTCTTTGGCAGGTAGCAAATTCAATTTTGCAAGACGACTTTTAGAGGGCTCAAAAATTTCATCATCAGAGCCAGTAACCGTAAATCCTTTTTTATGCATGGCTATGGCCATATTGTGCATTGCACTTCCGCCAATGGCTATTAGGTGCACCTTCATTTATATTATTTTTAGAAATGATTTAAACAAAAGCAAATATACTGAATCTTACCGGTTTGCGATAGCAAAGGCAGTTAGATTCAGTATATAACACTCCCAACTCATTTTTAATCATTTAAGCCACATAAAGGATTAACCATTAAGAAACCATTAAAGAAGATGCCCCGTTTTTTTGATTTTTTGTTTTTTGAGTTGATTTTTTTTCTATCTTCGCAAACTTAAAACCACTGAAGGTGAGGTGCCTGAGAGGCCGAAAGGAACAGTTTGCTAAACTGTCGTACTGGGCAACCGGTACCGAGGGTTCGAATCCCTCCCTCACCGCTTTTGTCAGCCAAAACATATGATGTATAGGCTGACTTTTTTATTTATGCCCCTTTATGTGAGGACTCTCTCACCCCTCTAAATTAAAAAAAAGCCCTGAAAAATTTGTTCAGGGCTTTTTAATTTTTTCAACTGTATGATTTATTTTTTAGGTGGTGCTATGCTTGTTGTTGTTGGTAACGTGAT
>JAHEXZ010000040.1 GCA_023251835.1 Bacteroidota bacterium
TAATACGCCTTCGCAAATAAAACCCTCTGCACTGATGGCTTGCCCGAATAAATACATTTACCAGCCTCCCGCTTATTATTTAAAGGGATGCAGCGAATTGTTGCTTTTGTTTCTTCCTTTATTTTCTGCTCCGTTTCAGTAGTCCCATCCCAATGCGCCAATACAAATCCCGGTGTTGTTTCTAATATATTTTTAAACTCCTCATATGTATCGGCTTTATAGGTTTTTGACTCCCTCATTGTTCTGGCTTTTTGAAACAAATTATCCTGTATTTGCTCTAACAGGTGCTCTATTTTATTTTCTATATCAGCCTGTTGAAGTGTTTCTTTCTCCATAGTATCTCTACGCGCCACCTCTACCGTACCATTTTCAAGGTCACGTGCTCCAATAGCAATCCTTACAGGTACTCCTTTTAATTCATATTCGGCAAATTTCCATCCCGGACGCTGTGTATCTCTGTCATCATATTTTACACTTATCCCCTTGGCTTCCATGGCCTTTTTCATTTTTATTACTACCTCTGTAATTTGCGATAGTTGTTCCTCTCCTTTATAGATAGGCACAATCACTACCTGAAAAGGTGCCAGTTTAGGCGGTAAAACCAATCCTTTATCGTCAGAATGTGTCATTATCAGGGCTCCCATTAATCGCGTTGAAACACCCCAGGAAGTAGCCCATACATAGTCCTGTTTACCCTCTTTGGTAGCAAACTTTACATCAAATGCTTTTGCAAAGTTCTGTCCTAAAAAATGCGAGGTTCCGGCTTGTAAAGCTTTTCCATCCTGCATTAATGCCTCAATACAATAGGTTTCAATTGCTCCGGCAAAACGTTCATTTGGCGTTTTTATTCCTTTGGTTACAGGAATAGCCATCCATTTCTCAGCAAACGTAGCATATACTTCCAGCATTTTTTCCGTTTCTGCAATAGCTTCTTCAGATGTTGCATGAGCGGTATGGCCTTCCTGCCATAAAAACTCAGTTGTTCTTAAAAACAAACGTGTTCGCATCTCCCAGCGTACTACATTTGCCCATTGATTAACCAATATTGGTAAATCCCGGTAGGATTGTATCCAGCCTTTATAGGTATTCCAGATAATTGTTTCCGAAGTTGGCCGAACAATTAATTCTTCATCTAATTTAGCCGTTTCATCCACAACAATGCCACTTCCATCTTCAGCATTTTTTAACCGGTAATGTGTAACTACAGCACATTCCTTAGCAAACCCTTCAACATGGCTGGCTTCCTTACTGAAAAACGACTTGGGAATAAACAACGGAAAATATGCATTCACATGACCTGTGTCTTTAAACATCTTATCCAATGCCTGCTGCATTTTTTCCCAAACAGCATAACCGTATGGCTTAATTACCATGCAACCCTTTACTGCCGAATGTTCTGCCAAATCAGCTTTTACAACTAACTCATTGTACCATTCGGAATAGTTGTCTTCTCGCTTTGATAATTCCTTGCTCATACTTTATTTTATGGTATAGTATTTGTAATTTTACGTTCAACTTAAGAATCACAAAAGTAGAAATTAAATTCTTTAACGGTGATTGACTTAAAAATAATCTAAACGAAAATATATCTGTAATGAAAACATATATAATCATACTGACTGTTTTAGTTGCTGCATTGTATGCATGTAATACCCCTCAGGCAGCAAGTTCAAAAAAATACAATGACGATATCTATTATTCATCAGGCGATGCTGCTGCTGATAGAGAAAGATACCGGAAAGAAGCCGAATTGGCAAGGCAAGAGAGGGATGAACAGGAAAAACAAAGAGCCGAACAGGAAAAGCAAAGAGCTCAACAGGCCAATAATCAATCACAAAATACAACGGATGATTATTATTCACCCGACACCAGAAAATCTAACGCAAACAATTATACAACTACACAAACTACCACCAATAGCGATGGTGGTGTTACCAATATTACAAACAACTATTACGACAGACCATTTAATTACGATGATTATTATGATAATGAATATGCTGCACGTTTAAGACGTTTTAATAACCCAATTGGTAATTATGGTTATTATGATAACTATTACACCAACTCGTATTGGTATACCGGAAATCCATACAATTACGGAACAAGTATTTATTTGGGATATAATTTCTGGGGACCAACTTATACTGCATTTAGCTATAATCCAAGTTATTATTGGTATTCTAATGCAGGCTGGGGATATGATCCCTGGTATAATCCTTATAATTATTATAACCCTTGCTATGGGTATGGAGGATATTGGGGGAGTTATGGTGGATACGGAGGATACTACGGAAGCAGTTACTATGGCTACAACCCATATATGAGTTATGGCTATGGTGGTTATAACCAAGGGTACTATAATGGCTATAATAATGGCTATAATGCCGGTTCTTTTGCCAATAACTATTTTAATAGTTATGACAACAATAGTTATTATTACGGGCCAAGAGGTACAACTAGCTCTAATAGCCGTACAACAGCCCAGCCAACTTTAGCACACAGATACATAGCTGCTGTAGAAACGGAAACCCAAAAACCGTTTGAAGAAACTAAAGGAAGAACCAACAACCCCTATTTAGATAAAGTTAATGATAGCAAAGTAAACACCCATAACAGAATAGATAACTATACAAAACCCGTAGGGCCTGTTAATCCTGATTATAAACCAGCAGCAGACAAATATGACTCAAGGGAAGACAGGCCTGTTCCGGTAAATGCCAATCCAAAGCCAACAGAAAACAATATATATAACAACAGGCCTGCCGAAAATAAGCCTGTTTATGAAACAAAGCCCTATACACAGCCATCGAAATACGAGACACCACAATACAATCATGAGCAGCCTCAGCAGAAGATTGAACAATCCCAGCCAAAATCCGAACAGGCTAAGCCTCGTAATGAGCAGCCTAAGTTTGAACAGGCGCAGCCAAGATACGAACAGCCCCAAAATAATACTATGCAACAGCAGGTGCCAAGTACACCTGCTCCAAGAGGAAACTCTAATCCGGAACCAAGGCCAAGAAGATAAAGGATGTTTTTTATGATGCTGATTGTCATGCATCATTAAAAACACATTAGCTGTAGAACCAATTAAACATTACCATCCTATGAAAAAACATGGTCTATTAATAGCAACAGGTTTATTTTGTGCCTTCTCAATAACTGCCCAAAATGACATAGATGCCATACGTTATTCCCAAATTACATTTGGAGGAACTGCTCGTTTTGCTTCTATGGCGGGTTCTATGGGTGCATTGGGAGGCGATATTTCAACACTTAGTTTCAATCCGGCAGGAATTGCTGTATTCCGCAAAACAGAACTTTCTATAACTCCTTCTGTTTTTTCTCAAAGCACGTCTTCGACTTTCAACACTATGGAATCAGGCGACAGAAAATTAAATTTTAATTTCGGAAACATAGGTTTAGTTGCAAGTTGGGACAGAAGCGGAAAAGATAATGGATGGGAAACCCTGAATTTTGGCTTTGGATACAACCGTACTAATAATTTTCATAACCGCATCAGTATACAAGGTAACAATACTGCCAGTTCTTTATTAGATACATACGTAGCCAATGCCAATGGACATAGTGCCAGTAATTTTGACCAATTCTCCACAGGTTTAGCCTGGGAAACCTGGCTTGTTAACCCTGATACAAATGGTAGCTTTTTGTATAATCATGTTATTCCTAACTATGGTGAACTGCAAAAAAAATCTGTGGAAACAAGAGGTTCTATGGGTGAAACTGTTGTTAGCTTTGGCGGAAACTATAAAAACAAAGTACTCATTGGCGCTACCCTGGGGTTTGTTAATGCACGATATGTGGAAGAATCCGTTTATGAAGAGATTGACCAGGCCGATACAATTGATAATTTTAAATCATTCTCCTTTACTCAGAATTTAACCTCAAAAGGCAGCGGTGTTAACTTCAAATTAGGTACTATTATCAAACCAACTGACTGGTTAAGGCTGGGAGCCTCAATACATACTCCAACCAGTATTGCTTTCAGTGATGCCTACAGCAGTTCCATGAAATCAAATTTAGAAACGGTTAGTTATGATACGGTATCTCCTAAAGGAGCTTTTGATTACAGAATTACAACCCCTTTCAGGGCAATGGGCAGCCTTGGGTTTATTATTGATAAATATGCATTGTTGAATATTGATTACGAATACGTTGATTATACCTACGCGCAACTTAATTCAAGTCCAAATGTTTTTGCAGATGTAAATAAAACAATTCGCTCAAAATATACTTCTACAGGTAATTTAAGAGTTGGTGGGGAAGTGCGTTTTGATCCATTTAGTTTCAGGGCAGGCTATGCACTTTATGGAAGCCCGTTTGCAAAAGATGAAAATAAAAATGCTTCCAGATCAAGCTATACAGCCGGTATTGGTTTCAGAGAAGATAATTATTTTATTGACCTTGCCTATGTATTTACCCGTTATATCGAATACAACTATTTGTACGATCCAGCCTTGGTTTCTTCTGTAAAAAATAACTATCAAAATTCAAGCTTTATGCTTACTATGGGAGTACGGTTTTAATCCAAATGCTTTAACTATCCCTCCTTTCAAAATCTACAAAAAGAAGTGAGTTCTATTTTTGTTTTATTATTACTGTTTTCATAATTTTTGAAAACAAAATCAGGCTAATTCCGTTCAACTGTGTTAATAAGTTGTTAATTTTAACGGTTCAAAGTTTATTTATCAAAGAAAAACAGGACTCAAAAAAGTACTTTTTTTATAATTTTGTAGAGGGATATAAACTTCAGCCACAACTTTGGATTAAATTTATGAGATGGTACATCAGTAGGTATTTTCTTTTTGTTATTATTTATTTTATTTTTTGTAAAGTAAATGCTCAATCTGTAGGAGGAACAACATCCGGTTCTGGTATATTCTGTGCCGGTACCGGAAACGGCTTTATATCTTTATTGGGTTATAATGGGAATAGCATAATCTGGCAGTCATCCATCGATTCTACAAATTGGGTACCTACAGGAACAACAGACTGGGCTTCCCAAAGCTATAATGGTTTAAACCAAACAACCTGCTATAGGGCAATAGTTCAGGATAGTATATATCCGCCTGACACTTCAACTACATCCTGTATTGAAATCTATCCCCCCAGTGTTGGAGGAACAATCACCGGAGCTGGTACATTTTGTAGTGTTCCCGGAAGCGGACCTGGAACACTTGCTTTAACAGGAAATATAGGTGACGTACAATACTGGGAATACTCCACAGACGGTGGAAGTAACTGGATCACAGTTGTGGATTCCAACACTACCTTGAATTATTCTAACATTACTCAAAGTACACTTTACAGGGCGGTGGTTCAAAATGGTTCAACTTGTCCTACAGATACTTCAGGCGAGGCTTCTTTTGTTTTTGACTCAGTAACCGTTGCAGGAACATTGTCAGGAAGTGATACTATATGCCTTGGCATAAACAGCGGCACTATAAATTTAACCGGCTATGCAGGGAACGTACTAAACTGGTTATTTTCTACTGACGGAAGCACATGGAATGTTATTTCTGATACTGCTGCTTCTCAATCGTATAACGGTCTGGTACAAACAACCTGGTATGAGGCGGTTATACAAAATGGAGTGTGTCCGGCAGATACTACTGTTCCGGCCATACTAACGATAGTTCCTAATATAGTGAGTGCAGGTACTGATAGTACTATTGCAGTGGGTCAATCTGTTATTTTAAACGGAACGGGAAATGGCACTGCTTTGTGGAGCCCTTCTGCCAGTTTAGACAGTACAACCATTTTTACTCCTACAGCAACACCTGTAACCACCACCCAATATATGCTTACAGTAACAGACAACAACTCCTGTATAACTACTGATAGTGTTTTAATTACAGTGTATTCTCTGGAGTTTGACGGAATGGTTTCTAATCTGTTTACACCCAACGGTGATGGTATTAATGACACCTGGTATATACAGGGTATTCACGGTTTTCCTGATAATGAAGTACTTATTTATAATATATATGGCAACCTGGTATACAACAAAAAAGGATATGCAAATGATTGGAAAGGGACTTATAATGGGAAAGAGTTGCCGGATGGCACCTATTATTTTGTTCTCCGGTTTGATGATTCTGATACGGTTATAAAAGGGTCTCTTGATATTTTAAGGAATAAATAAGCCTCTCCCGTTGATCCCCTCTCCTGTAGAGAGGGGGCGAAGCATAAAATGAAAAAAAGAAAAAGTATATACTCAAAACTTGTACTATTGGCTTGTGCGACAGTTCTCCTCCCTGTAGGGGAGGCTGGGAGGTGCTTTGCCCAGCAGATAGGCATGTACGGCCATTATTTTTATAAGCCGTTGGTATATAACCCTGCTTTTACCGGTGTTATTGATGATGATAATACCAATGCCAATGCTCTGCTTATTAGTCGCTCGCAATGGGCTAATTTTAAAGGGGCTCCACAGCTTACTATTTTTACTGCCGATGGAAATATCCTGGATAAAAAGGTGGGTTTGGGATTAAGTTTAATTAGCGACAGGAAAGGGATTACCAACAGAACAGGAGGAAATGTCTATTATTCATACCGTGTTGCATTAAATAAAGATATGCACCTGTATTTAGGAGCTTCATTAGGTGTAGCAGACCAAAGTATTGATTTTTCAAAAGCTCTTGTAGAAAGTCCTTCAGACCCTACTTTATATACTGACGCACAACACAAAATGGCTTTTGATGCCAATGCCGGATTATTATTCACATGGAAAGACTTAAAAGCAGGTGCTGCAATCCCACAACTTTTTGCAAACAAATTAAAATCTGTTAATTATGTTGATAGTACAAATATTCATGCATACTATACTTATGTTCGTCACTATATGATATCTGCACAGTATAAATACTTTATAGTTAAGGAAAAAGGTATTTCTGTTATTCCGTTCGCCTTGATACGTTTTGTTCCGAAGGCGCCATTTCAGTATGATGTTAATGTAAACTTCGATTGGGAAAATAAGTTTTGGGTGGGGGCTGCTTATAAAAGCAAATATGCAATTGCTGCTAATGTGGGCTTTTGTTTGCATAAACAGTTAAATGTAGGCTATTCGTATGATATCATTATGGGTAACCTCGGCAAATATTCCGGAGTCAGTCATGAAATAATGGTCAATTTCAAATTCGCAAAAAAGACAGATGTATATTCCGACAATACCAATACTAACTCTGTTAACACTGATTATGAAGAACAGTTGGATCAGCTTCAGACACAATTGCAAAAGAACCAGGAAAAATTAAAAGAGCTGAGTGACAGGTTAGACAAGCAGAATTCAGGAGAAGAAACTACTCCTGTTCAAGGTGGAAAACCTGGTTCTGCAAACAGTGACGGGGTTTTTGTTACCAATAGAAATGACTTTAAAGACAGTAAAAATCAGGCAGCAGAAAGTGGTTATTATGTTGTTGTAGGAATTTTCTTTTATCGTGATTTTGCAGCAGATGAGGTTAAAAATTTTATCAAAAAAGGATTTAAAGAAAGTGACTGGCTCTATTCTGAGTCTAAAAAAAACAATTACGTTTTTGTTTATAAAGTAGGTACAAAAGAAGAAGCTTTTGAAAAAGCAAAAGAGCTTAACGCTCATGATAGCAGTAATGCATGGATTCTTAATTTGACGGATTAAAAAAGTCTCTCCCTTAGATATAATGAAGAAGCTATTAATAATACTATTAATTATTTTCTCCCTCCCTTTGGGGGAGGGCTGGGGAGGGGCTCATGCCCAGCAAGTAGGTATGTATAGCCATTATTTTTACAAACCTATGCTTTACAATCCTGCTTTTTCCGGCTCAGATAATGTGACTAATGCCATGTTGATTCATCATAATCAATGGGCTGATTTTAAAGGTGCTCCAAGGCTTACCGTTTTTACAATAGATGGGAATCTTATAGATAATAAAGTAGGTTTGGGCATGAGCCTGATAAATGATAAGAAAGGTATTGCAAACAGAACAACCGGTAATTTATCTTACTCCTACAAAATTGATATAAATTCAGATATACATGCGTTATTTGGCTTGTCATTAGGTGTTGTTTATCAAACTTTGGATTTTTCTAAAACGTTGGTTGAAAATAATGCAGACCCTAATTTATTTAGTGATTTACAGCGAAAAACAGCTCTTGATGCCAGTGCAGGTATGGCATGTAACTGGAAAGAACTGGAACTAAGTGTTGCTGTGCCACAAATCATGCAAAATAAAATCAACTATGTTGATTATAGCAATGTACGTGGTTATTATGCCATGGCACGTCATTATATGATTTCTGTTAAGTATAAATATTTTATTGTACCTGAAAAAGGAATATCGATTGTTCCGCAAGGTTTGGTGAGGTTTGTGCCAAATGCACCATTTCAATACGATGGTTTTGTTACTTTTGATTGGAAAGATAAATTCTGGGCAGGCATTGCTTACAAAAGTAATTATGCATTAGCAGCCAATATTGGCTTTTTTGCTCATAAAAGATTTGTCGTTGGCTATTCCTATGACTTTATCATTGGAAGTATTGGGAGTTATTCAGGGATGAGTCACGAAATCATGATGAATTTTAAGTTTGCAACCAGTGGGAAAAATAAAGTTGACTCAACAAACACAGCGTTGAAAAATGCAAATTATGAAGAATTAATCTCTAACTTACAGGCGGAAGTAGATAGTACGGAGAAAAGCATAAAGGAACTGGAGGATAAAATAAAACAGTCTGAAGTACCCGGTTTAGTTGGAAAAAATTTTACATTAACAGATTTGGTTGTTCAGCAATTGCTTAAACGAATTGAAGACATGTTTGATAATCATGATGCTACTCAGACAGAAATACAAGCATTGCGCGATGAAGTTGCTGCTTTTTTTGATAGCGAATTTTCTAATAAATCTACACAAAAAACACTTAAAAAGAAATACGATCAGCTAAATAAAGCTCAGGGTGTTACGAGTGTACTTGTTAAGGGAACTATATTATTACCAAAAACGATATTGGAAAGAAATTTTTCCGATATAAGCATTACTATTACCGATAAGGAGACAAATGCACATGTAGGAACCTATATTCCCAATCCGAAAACCGGGAAATATATTTTTATATTAACTCCTGGCAGGAACTATAGTATTATGACAGAAAATGAAGGATATGAACCTTACAGCGAGGAGTTCTCCCCAGCCGGTAGTAAAGAATCGTATGAAATGACGCATGAAATACGATTAAAGGAAAAAAATAAATAAGACAAACTATTTTATCAAAGATACTATACCTTTATAACCATGTTTCTGCTGGTTAAAATCTGTTATTTTAATAGAATAAACATAGGTGTCCTGGGGCGCTAATTCCTTTCCATGATTTATCTTGCCATCCCAAGGCTTATTAATTTCATTTGATTGAAAAATCAAATTGCCCCATCTGTCAAAAATAAACAATTCAAATTCACTTACATCAATGTCGTTTCCGATAGGAATAAAAGTGTCATTATCTCCATCCCCATTAGGGCTAAAGGCATTAGGAATGTAAATAGTAAATTCGGGGCTGATAATAACAGTTTTCTCAATAGTGTCTTTACATCCATACTGATTGATAACAATCTGCCGAACGATAAAATTTCCTGTATCAGAAAAAGAGTGTAATGGTTTTTGTAAACCAGAGTTGGAAGAATCCCCAAAGCTCCATTGCCATTGTGTAGCTCCGGAAGATAAATCAATGAATTCAAATTCAGGATTCAGGATAGAAGCTGCATCCGGAACAGTAATGAATCCGGCAACAGGAGAAGGCCATATTGTGATCATCTGTTGTTGTGTAAGTGAATCACGACAGCCCTGAGAAGATGTTGGAATCAGTGTAATATCATATTGACCATCATTGAAAAAACAGTGTTCTGTATTTTTGCCTACAGCAGTTGCACCATCTCCGAAGCTCCAGTTCCAAAGTATTACAGAGTCTCCTGGCACAGATGATACATCAGAAAAATTCACACATAAGGATTTGCAACCACTGCTTGTGTCCGCATTAAAATTTACTACCGGCAAAGGATAAATAGTTGTTTGTTTTATAAGCGTGTCTTTACAACCATTGTTGGAAGTAACAATTAGCCGTACATTAAAGAGTCCATCATTTTGATACGAGTGTGATGGATTTTGAACAGATGAAGAACCGTTATCTCCAAAGTCCCATTGCCAGGAAGTTATGGAGCCTGTTGAAACAGAAGAGCTTTCTGTAAATAGAGCAGGCGGTTGATTCAAACATATATTAGAACCATCAAAATTGGCAACCGGAAGAGGGTACACTCCTACCTGTTTGGTGCTATCATCAATACATCCCTTGTTGGATATAGCAATCAAGGTTACATAATAATTCCCTAATCCAAAAAAATGTTCAGGATTTTGTATGTTAGAATTCGGAGTACCATCCCCAAAATTCCATATCCAGTTAACAATAGTTCCACCTGAAATAGCAGACATATCCGTTAATGAGGTAGTGTCATAAAAACAAACTATAGTTGGACTAAAATCCACTACCGGCAAAGGGTATCGCTCAATTGTTTTTGAAATAGTATCAGCACAACCAAAGTTGGAAGAAACAGTTAATGTTACCTGATATAAGCCTGCTACAGCATATAAATGATTTGCATTTTGAATTGTAGAAAAATTAGTATCACCCAAATTCCAGTTCCAACTGCTTATGGTTCCACTGCTCAACGTTGACAAATCAATAAAATGGGCAGTATCATTCAAACAATCATTTGTAAAACTAAAATCAGTAACAGGAGTAGGATAAACAAAAATCTGAATTTGTGCAGTATCTTTACAATTATTATAATCAGAAATTACACCGTAAGTAATATCAGCTACCGGAGCAGCTATAACAATTTTTGATGTGTCGCTGCTTAAAGTAGCTGCAGGCGACCATAAATAACTTAAATGGCCGGATGCAATTAGCGTTAAGGTATCTCCTTTACAGATACTATCTTTGCTTGAAGTTATTATTAAGTCGTCTACTGGTTCAAACCATTGTATTACTACCAATCCATCGCCACCAGATTTTATATCTCCGGCAACACCAATAGGTGTATTAGACATACCTCCCAAGCCCACCCCTCCTATATAGTGAATATCATTCGTGTCGGGAGGATAACGATTTAATTCGGGGGTATATTTAACAAGCCCATTTCCTGAGTATTTAAAGCCAGAGCCTCCTTCTCCTGCTTCAGCAACATTACCCGAGGAAAACCCGGCAGAAAACCGTCCAATCCCCGAAATACCACCAACATATCCTCCGCCTCCACCACCAAAACCGCCTCCACTACCATTTTGCCCAATAAGTGGTAAATAACCACCGGCTAAGGGATTATTACCATTTCCGCCCGAAGTTTCATCAGAATTTCCTACATCGCCCGATCCTCCACCGCCTCCGGCAATAACTCTGGCATTAACCTGTGCAACATAATTGAGAAACAAGCCGCTCAACCCTCCTCCTGAACTGCACTCTGAAATTCCAGTGGCACCTATAGAACTTCCACTTCCCCCATATCCAAAAGTTGACTGTGCAGTCTGATTTACCCATCTGGTAGTCCATCCGCCTTCGCCAGTAACAGCAATATATGTTTCGCCCGGCAGAGTTACCAATTCATCTGTTGAAAGTCCCCCTGCTCCCCCATTAATTCCTGTATAACAGCAGCCACCACCACCAGCACCCCAGGCTTTTACTTTTATTGTTGTAACTCCCGCAGGTACTATAAAATGCTGTTCGAAATCTGTGTATTTTATAGCAATCCCTTTATTAAAACCAGGTTCTGGGGTTACTGTTTTCCAGGCAATAGAATCATAACCGCATATATAACATTGTTTTAATGTTGCTAAATCAGGATCCGCACAGTCTATTAAACCATCACTGTCATCATCAATACCGTTATCCTGGATTTCAGGCTGATAAACAGAAACATAAGTTTCTGCAGTATCCTTGCAACCAAATGAGTTTGTTTTTATAACCTGATATATTCCAGAGTTATTTATCTGTGCATTTGCTATAGTAGGATTTTGCTGAAAATTTGTAAAACTATTTGGTCCGGTCCAAACAATACCGCTTACTGTATCTGTTGATAAGTTTATAGCACTTCCAACTATTACAGGATTGTTAGAATTAGCTACCGCTATTGGAGAGGGGTTTATTGTTACCGTAAAATTAGTAGTGTTTATGCAACCCAAACTATCTGTACCTGTAATACTATAAATTGTGGTGTCTGTTGGATGAGCAGTAACTGTAGCCCCTGTTACTGAACTCAATCCCGTGACAGGTGACCACGAATAGCTGCTTGCTCCGCTTGCTGTTATGCTTATGGAATCTCCAATACAAATAGAAGGTGTGGAAGGAGTATTTGTAATTGTGGGCAATGGATTGACCAGTATAGTTACATAAGCACTATCCGAGGAACACCCATTTGAAACAATAACAGTATAGGTAGTGGTAATTGTTGGTGAGGCAATTGGATTGGCGATATTGGGATTACTCAATCCTGTTGCAGGTTTCCATGTATAGAATATTCCCCCACTTCCATTAAGCGCTATACTATCGCCTGAACAAAGTGTGTCATTAAGTCCTGCATTAGCAATAACCATTGGAGTGTATTCCCAGAAATCCTGTGTATAGGTACCATCCCATCCAGTCCCTATGTATCCCTTGCAGCCTATGGAAAAACCTACGGCACTATACCTTGCTGTTCCTCCAAAATCGGCCATTTGTGTCCATAAATTAGTTGCCGGATCCCATTCCCAGAAATCCTTTTGTGGCGTGTTATAGATAGAACCGGGAGGATTTTCATAATAATAAGTTCCTGTTCCGACATAACCTTTATTACCTATAGAAAAACTTACAGCAAGATAACGAATACCGCCAGGATATGGCGGCATCGTTGTCCAAGTATCTGTTGCCTGATCCCATTCATAAAAATCATTTAGGGATGTACCCGATGGGGAACCATAATACCCCAAGCCAATGTGACCTTTGTTACCGATAGAAAATCCCGTACCACCATGTCTTGCTGGGCCTGGTATACTGGCCTTTTGGAGCCAGGTGTCTGTTGCCTGATCCCATTCCCAAAAATCATTACAAAGCCCGCTAGATCCGGCTCCAATCCCAATATATCCTTTGGTACCAATGGAAAAACCGACAGCATTGTATCTTCCCGTTCCACCGAATGTTGCTTTCTGTGTCCAAATGTTGCTTGACTGATCCCATTCCCAGAAATCTTGATTGTAGCCACCATCACTTCCTGTTCCAATATAACCTTTGGTACCAATAGAAAAACCAATGGCATAGGATCTTGCTGTTCCGCCAAAGTCCGCTCTTTGCGTCCACACATCTGTTGCCTGATCCCATTCCCAAAAATCATTCCTGCTGACACCGTCATTTCCTGTTCCAAGGTATCCTTTGGTGCCTATGGAAAAACCTACACCAAAAGCTCTTGCCGTACCGCCAAAATTAGCTTTAGAATTCCATGTTCCCTGGGCATTTACAGTGAGTACCCAAAGTATGACAATTGCTGTGATGGAAGGTTTTGTATTACTTTTGTATAGTTTCATCATGTTGTTCTCTGAAAACAATGAGAGTATTTGAATAGCGAACTAAGAATAAAAAACTTTACAATTCTCAATTCTATTGCTATTGTTGATGCCAATGTTTTTTTATTTCAAGAGAATAACATTCCCGAAATAAGTATGTTTCTTTTTAAATACATCCAGTAGCTTTACCTTCCAAACATATATATCCTGCTGCATTAGTTTGCCACCTCTATCTTTCCCATCCCATGGCTTATTAATTTCATTTGACTGAAAAATCAAATTGCCCCATCGGTCAAAGATAAACAATTCAAATTCACTTGCATCAATGCCGCTTCCGATAGGAATAAAAGTGTCATTATCTCCATCCCCATTAGGGCTAAAAGCATTGGGAATGTAAATAGTAAATTCGGGGCTGATAATAACAGTTTTCTCAATAGTGTCTTTACATCCATACTGATTGATAACAATCTGTTGTACTGTATATGTGCCTGTATCAGAAAAAGAGTGTAATGGTTTTTGTAAACCAGAGTTGGAAGAATCCCCAAAGCTCCATTGCCATTGTGTGGATCCGGAAGATAAATCAATGAATTCAAATTCAGGATTCAGGATAGAAGCTGCATCCGGAACAGTAATAAATCCGGCAACAGGAGAAGGCCATATTGTAATCATCTGTTGTTGTGTAAGTGTATCACGACAGCCCTGAGAAGATGTTGAAATCAGTGTAATATCATATTGACCATCATTGAAAAAACAGTGTTCTGTATTTTTGCCTACAACAGTTGCGCCATCTCCGAAGTTCCAGCTCCAAAGTATTATAGAGTCTCCGGGTACCGAGGATGCATCAGAAAAATTCACACATAAGGATTTGCAGCCACTGCTTGTATCAGCATTAAAATTAACCACTGGCAAAGGATAAATAGTTGTTTGTTTTATAATAGTGTCTTTACAACCATTGTTGGAAGAAACAATAAGCTGCACATTAAAAAGTCCATCATTTTGATACGAGTGTGATGGATTTTCAATAGAAGAAAAACTTCCATCTCCAAAATTCCATTGCCAGAAAGTAACGGAACCGGTTAGAACCGAAGAACTGTTGGCAAACTGAGCAGGAGGCTGATTCAAACATACATTAGAACCATCAAAATTGGCAACCGGAAGCGGATATACTCCCACCTGTTTGGTGCTATCATCAATACATCCCTTGTCAGATACAGCAATCAAGGTTACATAATAATTCCCCAATCCAAAAAAATGTTGAGGATTTTGTGTGTTAGAATTCGGAGTACCATCCCCAAAATTCCATATCCAATTAACAATAGTTCCACTTGAAATAGCCGACAGATCCGTTAACGAGGTAGTATCATAAAAACAAACTATAGTTGGACTAAAATCCACTACCGGCAAAGGGTATCGCTCAATTGTTTTTGAAATAGTATCGGCACAACCAAAGTTGGAAGAAGCAGTTAATGTTACCAGGTATAAGCCTGCTACAGCATATAAATGATTTGCATTTTGAATTGAAGAAAAATTAGCATCCCCAAAATTCCAGTTCCAACTGCTTATGGTTCCACTGCTTACGGTTGATAAATCAATGAAATGAGTAGTATCATTCGAACAGTCGTTTACAGAGCTAAAATCAACAACAGGAATCGGGTAAACATTTAGTTGACCCGTAACAGAATCTTTACAATTATTATTGGAGGTAACAAGCAATTGAACTGTGTAAGTGCCATCGGTGCTATATAAATGCGATGGGCTTTGTAAAGAGGAAGCAACACCATCTCCGAAATTCCAATACCAGGAAAAATTTCCGTTTGCGATAGATGTTGTGTCTGTAAACTGTGCTGTATCATATATACAAACATTTGTAAAAGAAAAATCGGCATTAGGTACAGAAAAAATAACGACAGGTTGACTAATAGAATCTTTGCAGCCATTGTTGGAAGTTACAAGTAGTTCAACAGTGTATGCTCCATCAGCCGAATAATGATGCGTTGGATTTTGCAGTGAAGATATTGTTGCATCTCCAAAATCCCATGCAAATATATTAATGGTTCCGCTACTAATGGTTGAACTATCAGTAAACTGTGCTGTATCATATTGACAAACATTATTAGTATTGAATGATGCAGTTGGCAGGGGATTTACAGTTATGTTGGTTGATGTTGAATCAATACACCCATTTACATCTGTAACCGTTACAGAATAATTTGTTGAATTAGGTGGATTAACTGATATGCTGGTAGTTGTTTGTCCTCCCGGACTCCAATCATAGCTAACTCCTCCTGATGCAGTTAGTATGGTGCTTTGTCCGAAACAAATAGCGGTAGTTCCACTAATGTTAACTGTAGGTAATGGATTTACTATCACTGTAAAATTAGTAGTGTTTACACAACCCAGACTATCTGTACCTGCTATAGTATAAATTGTGGTGTCTGTTGGATAAGCAGTAATTGTAGCTCCAGTTACTGAACTCAATCCTGTAGCAGGCAACCATGAATAGCTGCTTGCTCCGCTTGCTGTTATATTTATTGAATCTCCAATACAAATGACTGGTGTGGAAGGGGCGTTTGTGATTGTGGGCAAGGGATTGACCACAACATTTTTTGTAACAGAGTCGCTACATCCATTGCTGCTCGTAATAATTAAAGTTACCATGTATGTCCCAGAGTTTACATAATTATGTATTGGATTTTGAGTGGTATCTACCTGGCTGCCATCACCAAAATTCCACTGCCAACCAACTAATGGGCATTGATTTACTGTTGAGTTATCAGTAAAAGTGGTTGAATATCCTAAGCATACGCTGGTAGAGGAAAAATCGGGAGTTATTGCAACGGACAAAGCACAGGTCAATGTTAAAGTGGCATTGCCAGCTTCTCCAGGGGCGTAGGCAGTTTGTATGCTACAACCACTTCCACAAGTATATTGTATATTGAGATCCTTTGGACAACCAACATGTGGATCATATCCGGGATCTATCCCGTAATTCATGTGGTAAGTGCATGAGGACAGGCTGTTACATGAAACGGCAACGGAATTAATACTTGTAGGGTTACCACAATTACCAGCATATATAGCACTTGTTACATTAATATTGCCATTGCATTGTGCAAATAAGTATGTGGTGAAGTGTAAAACTACAATATTCAGTAAAAGTTTTTTTTTCATTTTTTACCTCACTAATGTTACCATGCCTTTATAATCATATTTCTTCCGGTTAATGTCTGTTATTTTAATAGAATATATATATATATCCTGCTGGGCGGCTTCTGTTCCATGATTTGCCGTGCCATCCCAGGGTTTATTGATATCGTCAGAGGCAAAAATTAAATTTCCCCATCGGTCAAATATCTTCATGTCAAATGTTGTAGCAAAGAGCCCTTTACAACCGAATGTATCATTTATGCCATCACCATTGGGAGTAAAGGCATTTGGAACGAACAATATAAAATCGGGTTCAATTTTTATTGTTTGAGAAGCCGTATCTCTGCATGTATATTGATTAGATGTGATTAGAACAATTTGATAAATGCCTGTGTCGGCATAGATATGTGGTAAAGGAGTTTGGGATAATACAGTATCCATATCTCCAAAATCCCACATCCATGCTGCTACACCCAAAGATAAATCTGTAACAGAAATAACCGGATTTACAATGCTGGTAGTTTGAGGTAGAACTGAAAAGGCCGCTATAGGGTCTGGATATACAGTGATAAAATTATTTTTTGTCAGCACTCCGGTACAGCCGCTATCCGAAGTGACCGTTAATGTTATAGTATACGGTAAGGGAGAATATGTTGAACCACCATTAGCTAGGTCATTCACATAACAGTGATTTTGCGCATTGCTACCAATAGCACCATCACCAAAATCCCATAGCCAATTTGTATTAACTCCTGAATCAATATCAGACAAATCAATAAAACTTACGCATAAAGGGCCACAGCCTATTGAATCGCTGGTTGAAAAGTTTACATCCGGATTAGGATTAACTGTAACCGTGGCAATACCATCCTGTGCCTGGGAACAAGAGGTTGAACTTGATTCCTGAACACTAACTAATGTATATGCATAAGTTCCATTATCACCTGTTGGAACAGAAACAGATGCACTATTTCCAATAGTGGTGCTTAATGTTTGATTTGGACCACTATTGAGTGTATAGGTAAACGTGTAAGGTTGTGTGCCATTAGCGCCAGTGAAGGTAATTATTGGCGGTGCTGCATTTTCGCATAGACCTGTAGTGCCTGTTATTAATGCAGTTGGCAATGGATTAACCGTTACTGTTGCAGTTCCCGTTTGCAATTGAGAGCAGGTGGTTGAACTGCCATCCTGTATACTTACAAGATCATATACAAAGATACCTGCAGCAGATGTGGAAACTACCACAGTTGCATCATTTGCACTATTGGAAGAACTTACTGTTTGATTGTTTCCATTATTAATAGTAAAAGTAAAGGTATAGGGAGGCGTTCCGTTTGCCCCAGCGAAAGTAATAGTGGGTTGACCGGAATCCTGGCATACCACTGCTGTCCCTGTTATTGTAGCAGTCGGCAAGGGATTAACAGTTACTATAGCGCTTCCGGTTTGTGCCTGAGAGCAGGTAGCTGAACTGGCATCCTGAACACTTATGAGATCATAAGTAAATGAACCGACAACGGATGTTGGTGCAGCAACACCTGCACTATTTCCGTTTGTTGAAACTACAGTCTGGCTCGTCCCTCCATTAATTGTGTAAGTGAAGGTATAAGGCACAGTTCCGTTTGCTCCGGTAAATATAATATCAGGAGCAGACGCATTTTTACATACAGTTATATCGCTTGTAATTGTAGCTGTTGGTAGTGGATTAACGGTTATTGTTGCACTTCCGCTTTGTAACTGAATACAGCTGGCGGTGCTTGCATCTTTTACGCTTACTAATCCATACGTGAAAGTTCCTTCAACACTGGTTGGTACCGATACTGTTATACTGTTTCCACCTGTAGTTGTAACAGTTGGTTGCACAACGCTATTAACCATATAAGTAAAGGTATAAGGTGCAGTTGCACTTGATCCAGTAAAAATAATATCCGGAGCAGGGGCATTTTTACAAACAATAGTTGTGCCTGTTACTGTTGCTGTTGGCAGTGGATTTATTGTTATTGTGGCACTTCCTGTTTGTGGCTGAGAACAAGTTGTAGAACTTGCATCCTGCACGCTTACCAATGAATAAACAAAGGAGCCAGCGGTAGTTGTTGGGACTGGCAATGTTACACTATTACCACCGGTAGTAACTATTGTCAGGTTTATTCCATTATTTATAGTATATGTAAAGGTATAAGGAGCAGTTCCCCCGGCACCAGTAAATGTTATATCTGGCGATGCAGCATCTTCACATACAGTTGTTGAACCCATTATTGTTGCTGTTGGCAATGGATTCACAGTTACAGTAACGGTCCCGCTCTGTGTTTGAGAACAATAAACAGAGCTTCCGCTTTGAACACTGACTAATGAATATATAAAAGTGCCAGATGTTGCGGTTGAAACAGAAACGGCTATACTGCTATCGTTGCTTGTTGTTACCGTTTGATTTGCTCCTCCATTAATTGTATATGTGAATGTATAAGGAGTAGATCCTCCAAATCCTGTAAATGTGATATCTGGTGCTGTTACTCCCTGGCACACTGTTGTGGTTCCGCTAATAGATGCTGTTGGCAGTGAAGTGACAGTTATAACAGCGGTTCCGCTTTGAGACTGCGAGCAGCCGTTGGCATCAGCTACATTCAATAGTATATAATTGAAAGTTCCTGTTGCACCTGTTGGAGCAGGAATAGTTACGCTATTTCCGCTACTTGTTGTTACTGTCTGATTAGCTCCCCCATTTATCATGTATGTAAATGTATAGGGAGTCGTTCCTGATGCTCCGGTAAATGTAATATCGGGAGAAGGAGCATCTTTACATACTGATGTGGTACCCGTTATGGTAGCATTCAACGATGTGTTTACTGTTATTTCAATACTGGTGGAAGATGTGCAACCATACCTGTCTGTAGCTGTAACACTATAAGTTGTGGTTGTTAGTGGTGTTACGGTTGGTCCGCTGGATGTTGATACAAATCCTCCCAGGTTGGATATCCAACTGTATGTGTATGGTGAAGAACCCAAAATAGTGCTTGCAGAAAGGGTTGCGCTTTGTCCGGCACAAATAGATGTTGCGCTCGGAGTTATTGTGGTAACAGGACAAAGATTAACCTCTATAACAGATTTAGAGCCACTGGAAGTACAACTTAAATCATTCCACATTCCATTTGGATAAATCTGAACACAATCCTCATCACCGGAATTATTTGGCTCACCTCCGCTCCAGTTAGTATATACAATGGGACTTTGGTCATACCAGACAAAATTATTTTCACTGGCAACATCATTAAACCCTATCCAGATAATACCACTAAAGCCATGTGTGTTCAAATCATTAACAATACAATTATTTTCAGTTGCCGATTGTACTGATATCAGGTTAGCACCGTAGTTTTGAGCCCAGGCCTGGGCTGCGTTTCCTGTTTGGGATATAGGGTTATAAAAATATATGCTGCATGTAGAAAGGCAGTTTTCCAGTTCTGTACAGCCAGCAGCGGTGAATGTTTGACGAATCAGGTTTAGATCACAACCTGTTTGTGCTAATGAAGTGCTAAAAAATAAAAGACAAATAATACTTATGTAGTAAATATTTCTCATTCTATAAAGAAATTATCAAATTATTGTTATATCCAAAGCTCTCCTATAGACTCGATAACAGGCATTTCTTAATCGAATAGAGTTATAACTATTTGCAGATGAACAGGTAATTGAAATAGTTGCATTTACAATGATGCTGGTTTCTTAAATAGGTTAAAATGATTTAATCAATATGCCCTGATATTTTCACCCTCCATATAGTTGATAAAAGATTTATTTGCTACTTTGTTTCCTCCCGGAGTTGGATAGTTTCCCGTAAAGTACCAATCGCCTTTGTTAGCGGGACATGCATTGTGCAGGCCTTCTATAGATTGGTATATTATTTCAACTTCGGCATCAATATCTGTAGAACGCAATATGTCTGCAATTTTTTTTGAAATTTGTTCTGCAGTAAATTCTTTATATATTTCTTTTACTACATTAGTAATATTCTCTTTAGAAAGACCTTCCTGAGCTTTTGCTTTTTCATATAATTCGTCTAAAAGATTTTCCTTAAACTGATCTTTTAACAATTGAACAGCAGCCTGGAAAGCGATGAAATCGCCTAATTTAGCCATATCTATGCCATAACAATCCGGGTAGCGGATCTGGGGAGCCGAAGAAACAACAATAATTTTTTTAGGTCCCAGTCGATCCAATATTTTTAGAATGCTTTGTTTTAGAGTTGTTCCCCGGACTATAGAGTCGTCAAGGATTACCAGGTTATCTACTCCGCGTTTTATTACACCATAGGTTGTATCATAGATGTGCGCCACCATATCATCGCGTTGGTTATCATTTGTGATAAATGTGCGGAGTTTTGCATCTTTAATTGCTATTTTATGAACACGTGGATGAATAGAAAGGATTTCTGATAATTGTGATTCATTAAGATTGGTTCCTAACTGAAGTATTTTATTCTTTTTTACTGTATTCAGGTAGCTGTGTAACCCTTCAATCATGCCGCCAAAAGCTACTTCTGCCGTATTAGGAATGTAGGAGAAAACAGTGTTTTTTAAATCGTAGTCAAGTGCCTTTAAAATAGCCGGACAAAGCTGATATCCTAACTGTTGACGCTCTTTGTAAATAGATGCATCGCTACCTCTTGAAAAATAAATACGTTCAAAGGAACATGGTGTTTTTTCACGGGGCGTCAGTATTTCGTACTCACCAAAACTTCCATCTTTTTTAATAATGATTGAATATCCCGGCTGTAGTTCTTTAATTTTTTCAAGAGGAACATTAAAAACCGTTTGAATTACCGGACGTTCTGATGTTACAACTACTACTTCATCGTCAGAATAATAAAATACGGGGCGAATACCATTTGGATCACGGAGAACAAAAGCATCGCCATGACCTAATAATCCAGCCATAGCGTATCCCCCATCCCATTTCTTACTCGCATCTTTTAAAATTCGTTGCACATTTAAGTGTTTTGCTATTAATGCCGAAATAGTTTCATGAGAATGGCCTGCCTGTTTAAATTTTCTGAATAAACGTTCATTTTCCTCATCCAGAAAGTGGCCTATCTTTTCCATTACAGTTACAGTATCTGTTTTTTCTTTAGGATGTTGGCCTAACTCTACCAACTGTTCAAACAGTTCATCAACGTTAGTAAGATTAAAATTGCCAGCCACAACAAGGTTACGGGTCATCCAATTATTCTGACGTAAAAACGGATGACAATTTTCAAGACCATTACCACCAAAAGTGCCATATCGCAGGTGTCCCAGGAACAGCTCACCTGTATAAGCAAGATTCTTTTTAAGCCATGCAGCATCTTTTAGTTTATCCGGATTTTTAGCATATATCTCCTCAAATTTGTTGAATATTTTACCAAATATTTCTTTAATGGCTCCACTTCCAACAGCTCTTGTACGGCTGATATAGCGGGTTCCGGGTTCTGCATCAAACTTTATATTGGCAACTCCGGCACCATCCTGCCCGCGGTTGTGCTGTTTCTCCATCAGGAGATATAACTTATTTATTCCATAAAGAGGAGTGCCATATTTTTTAATATAATAATCCAATGGCTTCAGTAAACGGATAACTGCTATTCCACACTCATGTTTTATGGCATCACTCATAATAAAAAACTTAAAATATTTCCTGATTGTAAATTTACGATTTTTTGGTGGTTTTTATATCGAATTGAGTTTGCATTGGTTAAATGCGGATAAATGCCTGGTATAAACACTATTCCAATCAAGACATTCTACAGAATAACCTTTTGTTTCAGGAATTAACTTATAAGTTAATGTTATTGTTTTTATGCTCACTTTATATTGGCTTGTTTAATTTTTTTCTGCTAATTCAACCATTGCTTTGATGCTACTAAGCGTCCCTTTTCTTATTTCATCGTGCATTGGTACTATACAAGAATAGCCATTTTTCTTTAATTTTTTGTGGCTTCCATTTTGGCTAATTTCTTCCCATCCATTCTTTAGTAGCATTGAAACAGTTTCTTTACCACGCATTTTAAAAATGCAAAGTGAGCTGAAATGTGCGTGGTATCAGGATTAATCCCGATTTATTGTTCTGCGAGCTTCATCAGGTAGTCGCCATAACCGCTTTTCATCAATGGTGAAGCAAGTGCTTTTAACTGTTCTTTATTAATAAAATTCATACGATAGGCTACTTCTTCAATACATCCTATACGTAACCCCTGGCGTTCTTCAATTACCTGAACAAACTGGCTGGCCTGCATAAGTGAAGTAAATGTTCCTGTATCGAGCCAGGCGGTACCTCTGTCCATAATACCCACTTTTAGCTTGCCTTGTTGAAGATAATATTTGTTTACATCAGTAATCTCGTACTCCCCACGTGCGCTTGGTTTTAAATTTTTAGAAATTTCAATTACACTGTTATCATAAAAATACAAACCCGGTACTGCATAATTTGATTTTGGCTGTTTAGGTTTCTCTTCAATAGAAACAGCATTTCCTTTTGCATCAAACTCAACTACACCATAACGTTCAGGGTCCGATACGTGGTAAGCAAACACAACACCTCCTTCAGGATTTTGATGCTGTTGCAATAATCTTCCCAAGCCAGCTCCGTAAAAAATATTATCACCAAGTATTAGAGCTACTTTATCATTACCAATATATTTTTCGCCAATCACAAAGGCTTGTGCAAGGCCATTGGGAACTTCCTGAACAGCATACGAAAACCTACATCCCAAACTTTTTCCATCGCCCAAGAGGCGTTCAAATTGCGGCAAGTCATGTGGTGTAGAGATGATTAGGATTTCTGATATACCCGCCATCATTAGCACAGAAAGCGGATAATAAATCATTGGTTTGTCGTATACCGGCATAAGTTGCTTACTAACAGCAAGTGTTAGTGGGTGTAAGCGGGTTCCGGAGCCTCCGGCTAAGATTATTCCTTTCATTTACAAAATCTGTTTTATGCATAAAAGTTATTATTCAAGGCCGAAGTTAGTAATAAGAAACAGGGTAGGCAAAATTGACTTTTGACTTTTAACTTTTTACCTCAAATTACTTACTCCTTAATATATCAACAGACCCTCTAAGTGTCATATTTGTATTTTCGAATTTAATTACATAATAATACGTGCCATCCGGCAGTTCCGAGCCATTATAAGTTCCCTGCCAATCATTTGCATATGTCTTTTTTCTAAACACTTCACTACCATAAATATTATAAATAAACACTTCATTATCCGGATAATTTTGTATCCCCTCTACATACCAGTTATCATTTAAACCATCGCCATTAGGAGTGAATAAATTTGATACTTTTCCATTAAATACAGCTTGTATGACCATTATTACAACTGTATCCAGGTTTGTACAGTTATTGCTATCCGTTACAGTTAATATGTATTGTGTAGTAGATGAAGGGCTTGCTGTTGGAGTAAATAATACCGGGTTACTTAATCCTGTTAATGGCATCCAATCGGGGGTTCCGCTGCCTGTACCATTTAACACCACTGATTCCCCCTGATTAATGCTTGCATCATTCCCTGCATTAACAGCAGGAAGAGGCACCACCGTTATATATACAATCGCTGTAGTATCAATATTACAAACACCACTTTGAACAATAGCTGCATACCAGCTTGTTTGCGTTAATCCGCTGTATATATAAGATGTTGTTATATTAACAATCGCATTCCAACTTACCCCATTATCTGTGGAAGACAACCAGCCTGTAACATTTCCAATATTTCCAGACAAAGTAAGCGTATCCTGGTTACTTCCGGCACATGCAGTAGCACTGCCCGAAATAGTCCCTGCAACTGTTTGAGGAGCTACAGATACAATTTCCGTTGCAGAGCTATCGGCAGTACAGGCACCACTTTGTACAATTGCCTTATACCAGGTTGTAGACGGTAAATTAGAATAATTTTCCGTATTAGTAGTATTTGAAATTGTATTCCACGTAACACTATTATCCGTTGATGACAGCCAGTTAATAATACTTCCTGTATAGCCTGATAATGTTAATATACCCGTGGCTGGCACTCCGCAATAAATGCCTCCTCCGCTAACTGTACCAACTACAGTTGCAGGGCTTACATTAATTACAAAAACAGGGGTTGTATCCACACTGCAAATCCCACTCTGCACAATTACGCGATATGATGTGGATTGAGTTAAATTAAAATAGGATAAAGTATCTGTTGTATCTGCTACAGGTGCCCAGTTTGTTCCATTATCCACAGATAGTTCCCATCCCATAATTGTGCCTGTATATCCTGTGAGAGTGAGTGTTGCATTGTTACCTGCTGCACACACTGTGGTAACTCCACTTATTGTTCCTGCTATAGTTAAAGGAGAAACCGTAAAAGAAACAGGAGATGAAGTGTCCGAAGGACATAAAGAATCACTCTGTACAACAGCAGTGTATAAAGTGCTTTGAGTAATATTTGTATAATTTTCCGTATTAGTAGTATTTGAAATGACAGACCAGGAATTGCCGCCATCAGTTGAAGACAACCAGTATATAATATTTCCTGAATAGCCTGTTAAAGTGAGCACTCCGGCTCCTGTGCTGTCGCAATAGGAACCCCCTCCTGAAATAGTACCACCTATACTTTCCGGATAAATGGTAATACAAACTACAGTTGATGTGTCGGGTGGAAAACCACCATCCTGCACTATTGCCCTGTAGCAGGTTGTTTGATTGAGGTTGAAATAGGTTTGATTAGGTGTTGTATTCGCATTGCTGTTCCATGTAAGGCCACCATCTGTGGTTGATTGCCAGTTTAATATGTTACCCACATAACCAGATACAGTTACAACACCTGAATTAGCAGTTGTACAATAAGTGGCTGCACCGGATGTTGTTCCTCCCACAGATTGAGCCAAAACCAGTCCCATTCTGCATGTTATTGTCAGAAAACAATTTCCTGCAAATAGTATTAAAAATGCAATTCGCTTCTTATTTGAAAGCATACCCGTCTTTTTCCCGTTTTTTTGGCGAAATTAATTCATTTTTACTTTAACAGATTAACATGACCTATATATTTATGACTATTACCCCTGGTATCTTTCAAATTAACTTTCCACACATAAACATCATTCTGGGCTAATTCTGAGCCATTCTTTACTTTACCATTCCACCCTTTTGTATAATCATCACTAAAAAATATAAGTTCACCCCACCGGTCAAAGATGTATAATTCAAATGTATTTATATCCCAGCCAACACCTACAGGTAAGAATATCTCATTTACATCGTCCTCATCGGGGGTAAAGGTGTTAGGCGCATAAAACACAAATTCGTCTATCACGTCAACCTGCTTATCTGCTGTATCTATGCAACCAAACTGATTGGTAACAATCAATTCTGTAATATATGTTCCAACACCACTATAAGTATGAGTTGGATTTTTTATAGTTGACGTATCGGATGTTGAAGAAGTGTCGTTAAAATTCCAAAGCCAGGAGGTTATTGTTGTAGTTGAAATATCCGAATAATTAACCAATGGATATAATGAACTTGCAGGAACAGGATTAATTAAAAAATCAGCATCAGGCTTTGGATAAACAGTAATGCTGTTTGCACCTTGTATTGTAGTACTACACCCCAGGGTTGTAGAGATGGTAAGCATAACCGTGTATATACTGTCACTTGTATATGTATGCGATGAAGATGCTCCTGAACCTGTTGTTGCATCACCATAATTCCAGCTATATATAACTCCACTGCTATCACTTGTTGCATTAAAACTAATTGTTAAAGGCTCACAACCACTTGTATCGTTTTGTGTAAATGAACCGGAAGGATTAACATTAACTATTACACTAACCGTATCTGAAGCGGGCTCTGAACAACCATCCGTAACCGTAACACTGTAAACGGCTGGTGAAGCTGCAAGTGAAGGAGATACTGTTTGTAGTTGTGTGCTTGCTCCATTGCTCCATGCATAAATATAGGGATTACCATTTCCTCCTGAAACGTTTACTGACAATATTATACTATCGCCATCGCATATAGCGGTATCGGCAGTTGTGGCAAGTAACAAAGGAGGAGGAATCACTACCAGTATATCTAAAGGCCCTGCCGTACAACCATTCACATCAGATACTATAACTGAATAGGTAGAGCTTGAATCCGGCATAACAATATGAGGCCCCGTGCCGGACAGACCAAAACCAGCACCAAACCATGAATACAAATAGTTAGTTGTACCACCAACGCCTTGTGCATATACTTGTGCTGTATCTCTGTAACATACTGTATCTGGCGGACTTATCATTAATATAAGAGGCGGAGGCTGTGAAACTACCACTGTTCCGCTTACAGTACAACCTCCGGCATCGGTAACCAATACATTGTACGCACCCTGAACAAGCCCTGTAGCTGTATCCGCAGTTTGTGATGAAGGTGTCCATAAATAGCTAAATGGAGGAACTCCTAATCCACTGTTCATAAAAACTTTAGCCTTTCCTGTAGCGCCACCATTACATAATACTGCCGTGCTTGTAATACTATCTATCTGCGGGCCGGAAGCTGAAGAAACAGTTACCGTATCAGTAATGCTGCAATTGTTCGTATCCCTTATTACACAGATATAATCTCCTGTAGGTAAGTTCAGAGCTTGTGCCGTAGTTTGTATATTTATATCATTCCACTGATAATAATACGGAGGAGTACCACCTGTTGGAGCAACAGTTGCATCGCCATTGGCAGAATTACAGGAAGCAGGGTTAGAACTACCTGTTACGGATAATGGAGGAGGGTCTGTAATTGTCCATGTTTGAGCTGTAGAACAATTTTTCATATCAGTCAGAATAAGTGTATATGAACCGGCCGGAAGATTGGTTGCTGTAGCACCAGCACTTATATTTGGCAGCCAGCTAAAACTATAATAGGGGGTTCCTCCAACAACGTTTACTGAAATAACACCATTGCTATCACCGTAACAAGTAATATCAGCTATCATACTTTGCCCTATTATTAGGGCATCCGGCTGTGTAATAACTGTTGAAGAATCTATTCTGGTGCAGCCATTCGCGTCAGCTATTGTTACCTTATAGGTATCTGCACACAAGCCTGAAACACTCGCAGTATCTGGTGCTCCGGGAGCATCCCATACAATAGACAAAGGAGGGGTGCCGCCCCCATACAGCACCGTTGCCGCACCATCGCATACTCCATAACAACTTACATTCTGCTTATTTGTAATAGCGGAAACAAGCTGAGGAGGAGCAACTATTGTAACAGAAGCAGAACCAATACATCCGGCATCATCTGTTACCGTTAATGTATTTATTCCTGAACTCAGATTAGCCGGACTCTGCACCGTTTGTCCTCCGGGTGTCCATAGAAAGTTATAAGGAGCTATTCCACTGGAAACTGTTGCTATTGCGGTTCCTGTTGATACACCAAAACAGGTAAGGTCGGTGAAACTTGTAATGTTTACAACGGGACCCGTAATATCGTTTATGTTTGCATTGGTGGTTAATGTACATCCCATCCCATCGGTGACTGTTATAATATAGGTATTTGCTACCAGCCCGGAAACACAATCCATCGTGTCTGTTGCACCGGAACTCCATAAATATTTATATGTTAGCGTTCCCCCGGAAACTACTATGCAGGCTCCTCCATTTGCCTGGCCACAATTGGCGCTGGTTGTTGAAACCGTTGCTGTAATAGCTGTCGGTTCTACCAATTCTATGGTTCCACTGGCAGAACATCCTAAGGAATCAGTAACTGTAACAGTGTGAGTTCCTGCACACAATGTATTCGGATTATTTGTAGTCTGCAAACCGGGTTGCCACAAATAATTGTATGGAGAATTACCCCCTGAATAAGTAGCAATGATTTCGCCATTACACGTGCTGTTACATGGAATCTTTACAACATTAACCGCACCTGTTAAAGGTTCCGGCTGGTCTATAGTGTCTGATAAAAGTGAGATACAAGCATTTACATCTGTTACAGTACAGGTAAATGCACCTGCACACAAACCGGCAGCTGTTGAGGTTGTTGAACCTCCTGACAACCAATTGTAAGTATATGGAGCAGTACCGCCTGTAACTGCAAGCTGCACAAAGCCATCACACATACCATAACAGGTAGGATTACCAAGGGCTACCACTGACAATATTAATGGCGCAGGAGTTCCTATAGTTGCAGCTGCATTTGCAGGACAACCATGAGCATCTGTAACGGCTAAAGAATATGTACCTGCACTTAATCCTGTTGCAGTATCAGTAGCCTGATGCATGCTGTCACTCCAGGAATACAAATAAGGAGCATAACCATTGGTCAACGTTGCTGTTGCTGTACCATTACTGTCTCCCGGACAAGATACACTTGTAGTTGTAATAGATATTGAAACTGCAGGCGGATTAGTTAAAGTAACAGAAGCCAGCTTTATACACCCCCCTGCATCTGTAACAGTAACATTGTAAGTACCGCTTCCAAGATTTGAAACAGCAGCAGTAGCGGGGTTTCCTGGGATAGCCCATGAATATGAATAAGGCGGAGCACCTCCCAAAGCACTTGCCTGAATAGAACCATCGGAAAAGCCATTACAGGAAGGATTTACCCCAACAGCATTTGCTATTAATAAGGAAGGTTCGGTAATGATAACACTGGCAGCAGCAGAACAATTATTGGCATCGGTTGCGATAACAGAATAAATACCTGCTCCAAGGTTAGTAGCAGTGGGTGTTGTTTGCCCATCATTCCATAAATAGGTAAAAGGCAATACACCCCCGGTTGTATTAATTGTTGCACTACCATCCTGTAATCCGTTACAGGAAACATCAGTTGCTGCTATAGTTGCTACAGGCCCTGCTGAATTGGCAATAGAAACCGGAATACTGTAGGTACATAAGTTGACATCCTGCATAGTCACGGTATACGTTCCGGCTGCTAAACCAGTAGCAGTGGCTCCCGTCTGCCCTCCTGACCATGTCCATGTATAGGGAGCAAAACCTCCGGAACCTGTCACCGTTGCACTACCGTTTGCCTGTCCGCAGCTCGCATTGGAAGCAGTAGCTGTAATGGCAAGGGCTGGTGGCTGAGTAATATTTGCAGCAGTTGATGTTGTACATCCTTTAGAATCAGTAATAGTTACAGAATAGGTTCCAATGCTTAATCCGGAAACCGAAGATGTAGTATATCCTCCCGGCAACCATACGTATGAGTATGGGGTTGTTCCTCCGGACACTGTTGCTGTAGCAGTACCTGTTGAACCTCCAAAACAACCCACGTTTGTAAAGGTGGCATTCACAGCCAAAACATTAGGTTGTGTAACTGTTGCTGTTGTTGTTGAAGAACACCCGTAAGCATTAGTAACCGTAACGTTATAGGTAGCTGCACTCAAATTGGTGGCTGTAGCCAGTGTCTGGCCATTGCTCCACAAATAAGTGTATGGCGTTAATCCTCCCGATGCAGTGACGGTAGCCGTGCCATTGCTGCCGCCATTACAAAAAACCGGTGTTTGTGACGTTTGCAGTGATGGCGGCCCTCCAACATTGATTATTATTTTTGCTGTATCAACCTTGCCGCAGGTTCCTGTTGTATCCGAAACAAAAAGTGAAGCTGTATATGTACCAATAGTTGTATATGTGTGAGTTGGAGATGAAATAGAAACCTGTGGACTTCCATCTCCAAAGTCCCATTTGAATGTGGTACCGGCACTGCCAGCCATGCTGAAAGGTACGGTATAAGGAGCACAACCGACAGGTGATCCGGATAAGGAAGCAACAGCATCAGGGCTTACCTTTAAATCCATTTTAATTACCGCATTATTGCAGTTAAAACTGTTATTGGTACGCGACCAGGCAGTGGTAGTAGTAGGAAAATTATCCGAACCTCCACAGCTTGCACATACCGACTGATATATAAACCCTCTTTTGTCGAACCGGCTTGTACCGCCATCTACATGGTCTCCCACCCAACTGTTTTCTCCAAAGAAAGTAGCATATAATAATGATTGAGCATTGGGTCTTAATACCATAAAATAAAAATCACAACCATCGGTAGTAGACTTATAAGCATTTGCTGTAACAGGCATACCAGTGGTAGTTGAAGGCGATGGGTTTCCAAACGCTGCACTACATCTTCCCCACCCTGCAATGTATATACTCTGGCAGCTGTCTACCAGAAATGCTGTAGGAGAAATATTAGGATTAGCTGTGCCGCTGCCAATAACTGTTGAAAAAACAGTTGTATTCAGCTGGCTATTGAGCTTATGAATAAATTGCCCGCTGTTAGGATTAGAATAAACGCCAGCGGTAACAGGGTAAGTTCCTTTTGTCTGGCCAAACACGTAAATATCGCCATTGGCATCTGTTTCTATCAGGTAAGACTGGTCGTAAGCAGAAGTACCCAGGTAGGTAGAATAAACAGCCGATGTTGCAGTGCTGTTAAGTGCCGTAATAAATCCATCTGCAGCCCCTCCTTTGTAGGCAGAATTTAAAACACCTGCAGTAGTTGGGAAATCAGCACTTGCAGTGCCTCCTGTAACGTATATATTGTTTCCATTCAGTTTTATGCCATAAGCAGCATCGTCAGCACTGCCGCCAAGATAAGTGCTGAAGGCCAATGAAGTAAGTGTGCTGTTCATTTTGAAAACACAACCATCCTGAGTTCCGCCAAGTGTTATATCAAAAGCCCCTGCTGTGGTTGGGAAATTGGTTGAACGGGTAGAGCCTGCCACATATACATTGCTGCTATTATCAAGTATAATCTCGCTTCTGCCATCATCTGCATAATTAAATTTAAGAGAGGACATTGAAGATTCTACAGGAGTAATATTTACTCCATCATCTCCCGTTCCTCCAAGAAAAGTTGAGGCCAGCAAAGCTCCGGAAGTATTAAATTTTCCAACAATAATATCATATCCCCCATTGAAAGTTGCATCATAAACTCCTGAAGTAACAGGGAAATTGGAAGAATTCGTCCTGCCCGCCACGTATAACTCATTATTACTGTTTACAAAAAGACTATGTGGCTGCTCATTTTGAGCACCACCGTAATAGGTAGAGAATAAAATGGAAGTACCATTTGCGTTGTACTTTGTAATAGAAATATCAAAAGGATAAGTGGAAGAATTCCATGGCATTCCTCCGTTAAAAGTATTATCAAAAGCTCCAAGTGTAGTTGGGTACCCTGCAGATGCAGCAATACCGGCAGTATAAATATTACCTGCCGCATCATACGTTGCTGTAAAGCCCCAGTTGTCGGCAAAAGAACCGGTATAGGTTGAAGCAACCAGAGTAGGGTCAATAACCAGAGGAACATCCTTATTGTATTCTCCTGTTAATGAAAAGCTAAGTGTATTTCCCCGCAAATGATAAGAACATTTAATCTCTTTTTTTTCTCCATTAATTACCTGATACGAGTATGGCTTTTGCTCTATAATATCTCCCAGACTGGTTTGTATATAAAGATGCCCATTTTTAAGAAACAGCCTGTCAGCTCCCTCATAGCTAAATTGAATGTCTTTAGGATTTCCTCCGGGCTGTATAATTAAATCGTATTTCAGATTCTTATCCACATTATATACCTTCATATCAATAGAAGGATAAATGTTTTTATAGGAAACGGCTTCATAAAGCTTAACCCCTTCTGCCCAATGGCTGGAATCATTGCCTAAATAGTAATTCCGGTGAAAAGGAAAACGATTATTCCCGGCAATTTCAGCATTAAGATTTGAATTTATAAAATTGACTTTAAAGGCATGATAACGAATTTTAGGTGATTCCTCTTTATGACGCATGCTGTGCAAATCTACACGTTCGATAAGCAGATAAGTAAACGCTTTTTTTTCAAGAAATAATTTTCCTCCGGCAAAATCAGCCTCAAACAACACCTGACCAGGCCATTGGTTTTTATTTTCTTCGAATATCATTTTTGGTGCAGGAGCTAACCCTTCAGCAAGGATAACTGATAGCGGAGAAAAGAAAAAAATGAAGAAAAAAAACAGCCTCGTTTTCATTCACCTTGTTTTAGCCGGATTGCACTTATATGAAGACGTTTTGGGAAAAGGAATCGTTGCATTTATTCCTGACATAAAATGATATTGTTTTTTATTTGGGATATGCGCTATAATCCTCAATAGCTTTGGTATTCTCTATCATGTATAATCTAACAAATATAATCAAACTAATAATGAATATCAAATTAAATTTGATAACCAGCAAGGCTTCTTTCAGCCACGATAACATTACATTTCAAAAGTAAATTTGTATGTTTGTTCATTGGTTGGGATAGTTTATTGGTTGTAAGTTATTGGGTTAACTAACCGATAACCCCAATAACCAATAACTTAATAACTTAATAACCGAATGAAAAAATTAGAGTTAAGAATTGTGTTTTCAGAATATGAAAATGCAACCGAATTAGGCACTATTGAGCAGGAATTGATACAAAAAGCCATAAAGGCTTGCGATTCGGCTTACGCGCCCTATTCTGACTTTCATGTAGGTGCTGCCTTATTATTGGAAAATGGTGTAATTATAACGGGCAACAACCAGGAAAATGTAGCTTATCCAAGTGCTTTATGTGCAGAAAGGGTTGCTATATACTATGCCGGCTCTCAATACCCTGATATTGCCATTAAAACTATTGCTATTACATGTAAATCAGCTACAGTTCATCTCACAGAACCACTTTCACCCTGCGGAGCCTGTCGCCAGGCTATGGCAGAATATGAAACCCGCCACAACAACAAAATTAAAGTAATACTTGTTGGTGACAAAGGTAAAATACGTGTAGTAGAGAGCGTTGCCGACCTGTTGCCTTTTATGTTTAAAGCGGATGAATTGAAGAAGGCATGAAGCAGCCGGGAGAAAGGAGTTGGAAAAGTCTGGGGATAACCCAATAACCTATTAACTCAATAACCTAAAATCATTTTTTTATTGTAAATTTGTGTCTATACTAACTATGGACTGTAATGGAAAAAGTTGCGAAAAAAAATAATAAAGAAACTACTGATACCAAAACTCTCAAAAAATTCAGCAAAGAGACTTACCTGCAATGGTATGAATCCATGTTGCTGATGCGCAGGTTTGAAGAAAAAACAGGGCAACTGTATATTCAGCAGAAAATACGTGGCTTTTGTCATCTTTACATCGGGCAGGAAGCCTTAGTAGCTGGCTCGGAGTCTGTGCTTCGCAGGGATGACCGGGTTATTACTGCATACCGTGATCATGCACATCCTATTGGCCGTGGCTTACATCCGAAATACATTATGGCCGAGCTAATGGCTAAAATTACCGGCTGTTCCAAAGGTAAAGGCGGTTCCATGCATATTTTCTCAAAAGAGTTTAATTTTTTTGGCGGGCATGGTATTGTCGGAGGACAGATACCATTGGGTGCAGGTATTGCTTTTGCCGATAAATACAATGGTAATGATAATATAACCCTGTGTTATATGGGGGATGGTGCTGTACGACAAGGTGCATTACATGAAGCATTCAACATGGCTATGCTATGGAAGTTACCTGTAATATTTATTATTGAAAACAATTACTATGCAATGGGCACTTCTGTAGAGCGGACATCTAATGTACAAGATTTGTATAAGATAGGGCTTGCTTATGATATGCCATCGTCACAGGTAGATGGAATGAGCTGTGAAGCGGTTCATGAAGCTGTGGAAGAAGCTGTAAACAGAGCCCGAAAAGGTGAAGGGCCAAGCTTATTGGAAATGGAAACCTATCGCTACAAGGGACATTCCATGAGTGATGCACAAACCTACCGTACCAAAGAGGAGGTAAAACAATACCAGTTACAGGATCCTATAGAAAAAGTATTGACAACCATTAAAAAGAACAAATGGCTTACAGATGCTGAAATTGAAGCGATAGAGAAGCGTGTAGATGATATAGTTGCAGAATCGGTTAAATTTGGTGAAGAGTCTCCGTACCCAACGGCTGATGAGCTATATAAAGATGTGTATGTAGAAAGTGATTATCCGTATATAAAGGAATAAATAGAAAATTAGTGAATTGGAGAAATAGGGATTGAAGAAAAGGAAATTCTCCAATTCAAAAAATCAAAAATTAATGAATATGGCTGAAATAGTACGAATGCCGAAACTAAGTGATACTATGACCGATGGCGTAGTTGCAAAATGGCATAAAAAAGTAGGCGAAAAAGTAAAATCAGGTGAGTTGCTTGCTGATATCGAAACAGATAAGGCAACCATGGAGTTTGAATCGTTCCAGAATGGGGTATTGCTGCATATTGGTGTGCATGAAGGGAAAAGTGCACCAGTAGATTCTATACTTGCCATTCTTGGAAATGAAGGAGAAGATATTAAAGTGCTACTTGCAGAAGAAGCCAGCAAGTCTGCTTCGGCAAAAGAAGAAGTAAAACCGGAAGCTAAAAAAGAAATTGTTTCTGAAAAACCTGCTGTAAAAAATGAAACGCCTGCTCCTGAGAAAAAACAAGAAACTGCTGTTTCATCCGATACAACCCAAACAAAATATATATCCGGCACGGACAGCAATGGCCGTTTAAAAATTTCTCCTCTTGCCAGAAAATTAGCGGAAGATAAGGGCATCAATGTTGATAGCCTGAAAGGCAGCGGTGATGGAGGAAGAATTATAAAACGGGATATTGACAATTATAGGCCTGGAAATATACCTGCATTTGTGGGTGTTGAAAGCTATACAGAGGAACCTGTTTCGCAGATGCGCAAAACTATTGCCCGCAGGTTGGGTGAAAGTAAATTTTCTGCACCACACTTCTACCTGACAATGGAAATTGATATGGATGAAGCAATAAAAGCGCGTGAAGCTATCAATACTGTTGCCGGAACCAAAATTTCTTTTAATGATATTGTTATCAAAGCCGTGGCATTGACGTTGCGTAAACATCCTAAAATTAATGCATCCTGGCTGGGAGACCCTTCGTCAGGCTCAGGGCAGGTCAAGATACGTTATAACAGTCATATTCACATTGGTGTGGCTGTAGCGGTTGAAGAAGGCTTATTAGTTCCGGTAGTGCGCTTTGCTGACGGAAAAACACTAACACAGATTGCTACTGAAGTACGCAATTATGCTGCTAAAGCAAAAGATAAAAAATTGCAGCCAAGCGACTGGGAAGGCAACACATTCACCATTTCTAACCTGGGCATGTTTGGTATTGATGAGTTTACAGCTATTATCAATCCTCCGGATGCCTGTATTTTAGCTGTGGGAGGTATTAAACAAACACCGGTTGTAAAAAACGGGCAGATTGTACCAGGCAATGTAATGAAGCTAACCTTATCCTGTGATCATCGCGTGGTGGATGGTGCGTTGGGAGCAGCTTTTTTACAAACCCTGAAACATAATCTTGAGAATCCGGTGTTAATGCTGGGAGCTTACTCAATATAATATTTCTTACCGGAATGCTTTATACAACTGTGATGAGGAAAACCATTTTAGGGTTCATCCCGACTTTTTTTCTGTGCTCCGCATTTAGTGTATTAAAGCAGAACCAGCCAGAAAAAACCAAAGTAAGCGGTACAGTAATGCGTGTAAAAGCACATTGCGGTGGTGCAAGAATGACGGAAGAAATGTATAATGAATTTAGTAAACCTATATTCTATGCAAATAAGAAACTCTTTATAAAAAAGGGGAAATGGAATGATTTAAAAAAGAAACCTATTCTTGAGTTTATTTCCGATTCTACTGGTAATTTTTCGTTCTCTCTTCCTCCCGGTGAATATTGTATTGTAGATGAATACAAAAACGATAAAACAAATTACAATAAGCTATTAAATAAATTTAAAGAGCCAACACTACACTATTCTGCAATTTCTTCTTCCTGCTTAAAAGAATGGTTTAAAACTCCTGCCGCTGTTCTGAACATCCCATCAAGCGGATTAAATAACTTTGTTATCACATTTTATGATGAATGCTCCTGGAACAAAGTTCCATGTGCTACTTATCATGGACCATTACCCCCCTAATGCAAATGTTGTGTCCATTAATCAATAACCATTTCCGGTATTTCACCTTCGATAACTAAACGGCCTGCTGTGGAATTTTTAATATAGTCCACGCTTATACCCGGAGCTCTTTCCAATAAGCGAAAACCTTGGAGGGTAACATCTAATACTGCCAATTCAGTTACAATTTTTTTCACACAATTAATACCTGTTAAAGGCAACGTACATCTTGGTAACAGCTTTGATTCGCCTGCTTTGTTTACATGCTGCATAGCAACAATAATATTTTTTGCCGATGCCACCAAATCCATTGCCCCTCCCATCCCCTTTACCATTTTACCGGGAATTTTCCAGTTGGCAATATCTCCATTATCTGCCACTTCCATAGCCCCAAGAATTGTTAAATCTACTTTACGGGCACGAATCATCCCGAAACTCATTGCAGAATCAAAAAATGCAGAACCGGAAACAGTAGTAATGGTTTGTTTCCCGGCATTGATCAGGTCAGAATCTTCTTCTCCCTCATAGGGGAAAGGCCCCATGCCTAAAAGCCCGTTTTCTGATTGTAATACTACATCCATTCCCTTAGGTATATAGTTGGCAACCAATGTTGGAATACCTATTCCTAAGTTTACATAATAACCGTTTTTTATTTCTTTTGCAATACGTTTTGCAATACCTGTTTTATCAAGCATAGTTATTTTATTTATCTTTTCCTTACAGTACGTTGTTCAATACGTTTCTCATAATTTACTCCCTGGAATATACGATGTACATATATGCCCGGAGTATGGATATAGTCTGGATTCAATTCACCGGCAGGAACCAACTCCTCCACTTCTGCAATAGTTATTCTGCCAGCCATTGCCATCAGGGGATTAAAGTTGCGGGCTGTTTCCCTAAAAATTAAATTGCCATGTGTATCACCTTTCCATGCTTTAACAAGTGCAAAATGGGCATCAAAAGCGTATTCCATCAAAAACTCTTTTTCAACACCATCTACAATAAATTTTCGCGTTTCTTTGCCAATAGCTACCTCTGTTCCTACACCGGCAGGAGTATAAACAGCAGGCATACCATAGCCTACTGCCATACAACGTGTTGCCAAAGTGCCCTGAGGTATAAGATCTACTTCTAATTCACCGCTTAATAGCTGACGTTCAAATTCAGCATTTTCACCCACATAAGAAGATATCATTTTTTTCACCTGGCGCGTTTTCAAGAGCAAACCAATACCAAAGTCATCTACACCAGCATTGTTTGCAATACACGTCAATCCTTTTACTCCTTTTCTTACCAATGCAGCAATACAATTTTCAGGGATACCACACAAACCAAAACCACCAAGCATTAAGGTCATATTATCCTGAATATCTTTAATTGCTTCATCAGCATTTACTACCGTTTTATTCATACCACTACGAATTACTTGTTACGAATACGAATTATTGCGAATTTACGAATTCTATAATTTTAACTGTTCAATTGTTTAATTACCAATTGCTGAGTGCCAAATACAACCTATCCAATTAATTAAACTTAAAAAGCATCCTCATCAGAACCAAAATCTTCTTTACCACTTTCCAGTTCTTTATTATATCTGCTGCAATCCATCTCCACATCAATTTTTTTAACCGGCTTTTCAAAATCTTCCTGACTTATTTTAATGGTTCTGTCAGCATATATTTTTTGCATGTATTTGGCCCATATAGGTAATGCCATGCTTGCTCCCTGACCCATTTCAGTACGGTCGAAGTGTACAGCCCTGTCTTCAGCGCCTGTCCAGCATCCGGAAACCAGGTCGGGCGTAATTCCCATAAACCAGCCATCGGAATTATTTTGGGTTGTTCCTGTTTTACCGGCTATTGGCATATTTAGTTTATAACGGTAACGCAAACGAACACCAGTACCTATTTGTACCACACCTTTCATCAATTGTAACATCACATATGCTTTCTCTTCACTGAGCACCTCTTCTGAACGAGGAGCAAAGTCGGCCAGTACATTTCCATTTTTGTCTTCTATACGGGTTACAAATGTTGGTTGTATCCAGGTACCTTTATTTGCAAAGGTGGCATTAGCTCCAACCATTTCGAATACAGAAATTTCAGGGGTACCCAAACATATAGCAGGAACAGGGTCAATAGGGCTTACAATTCCCATTCTGCGGGCCATGTTAACCACGGCTTCAGGCCCAAATTGTTTAATCAGGTATGCCGAAATATAGTTAACCGAGTTGGCTAATGCCTGCTGTAAGGTAAGCATACGCCCATTGAGCTTATCGTCTGAATTGTCGGGACAATAAGGAGGTTGTCCTTCAGGCATATCAATACATGTTTTAACATTTGGAATACGGTAGCAGGGTGAATAGCCTTCCTGTATGGCAAGTGCATAAATAAATGGTTTGAATGTAGAGCCAACCTGGCGGGTATGACCAAGCTGAACGTGGTCATATTGGAAAAACTTGTGATTAATACCCCCTACCCAGGCTTTGATATAACCTGTTTGTGGTTCAAGAGACATAAAGCCGGATTGCAAAAAACCTTTATAATACCTAATTGAATCCCACGGTGTCATAGTCGTATCTTTTTCCCCCTTCCAGGTAAAGATGGTCATAGGGACAGGGGTTTTAAAATTTTTCTCTATTTCAGTTTCATTTAACCCTGATTTCTTAAGTATCCGGTAACGGTCAGAACGTTTCATCCCTTGGTGCATAATACCATCTATTTCTTCCTTAGTAACATTCCATGCAAAAGGGGCATTCCGCTTATGTTTACATTCATTCACAAAAGCAGCCTGCAGTTCACGCAAATGTTCTGTAACAGCTTCTTCAGCATAACGTTGCATACGTGAATCAATGGTTGTAAATATTTTTAAGCCATCACGATATATATCGTATTTCTTTCCATCCGGTTTTGGGTTTTCTTCACACCATTTTTTCAGGAATACATCTCTTAGGTATTCTCTGAAATAAGGAGCCAAACCTTCATTGTGATTTTCTGGATGAAAATCAAGTTTTAAAGGTAACTTTTGAAGCGAATCAGCTTGCTCATCTGTCAGGTATCCATATTTATTCATTTGCTGAATCACCGTGTTACGTCTTCCTTTAGAACGTTCAGCAAAACGGTTGGGATTAAACATAGATGGATTTTTAGCCATTCCAACAAGCATTGCAGCCTGCTCTGCACGCAATGAATCAGGAGTGGTACCAAAATATATTTGTGATGCTGATTTAATTCCAACAGCACTGTTTACAAAATCGAATTTATTCAGATACAGGGCTATAATCTCTTCTTTGGTATACTCACGCTCTAATTTTACAGCAATAATCCACTCTTTTATTTTTCTGAGAATTAACCCGAAACCATGCAAATCTTCACGAGGGAAAAGCATTTTAGCCAACTGTTGTGTGATTGTACTCCCTCCTCCGCTGCTGCCACTACCAAGTAATGCACCGTAAACAGCACGGCAAAGAGCGCGAACATCAACACCGGAATGACTATAGAAACGGGCATCTTCTGTGGATATAAGTGCATTAATAACATTGGGCGATATCTCCTTGAATTTTACATTGGTTCTGTTTTCTGCAAAATATTTTCCAAGCACTTTCATGTCGCTTGAATATATTTCAGTAGCCAGATTTGTTTTAGGGTTTTGCAGTGTCTGAGTGTCCGGCAGATCGGCAAAAAAACGAACACTCAAAACAACGGCTATTAAAGAGAAAACCGGTAACGTAAAAAGAATCCAGAACCGTATTACGTATTTTCTAAAATTTATTTTTTTAGGTTTTGTTTTTTCAGCAGCCCCCATTTGTTATAGTACTTTTTAATTAGCTTTTTCAATTCTTAGTCCAACATCCATAATTAATGGCAGATCGTTTATGCGCATACCGTGCCGAAGCTCAAAAGTATATGTTCCCGAAACGGGGAAACGAACATTCCGCTTAAAAGGTATTTGATTATCATAGATATCGCCCATACCACTTCCTAACCATTGCCCTTTCTCATCAGCTAATATACATTCTAATGTGTCATCAGACTGCTGCCCATTCGGGAATTTTGTTCTGATAAACAAATAAAGGTTACTGTACGGATAACCTTCGGAATTTCGTACGTTAACATAAAAATTAGTTGGTGTAGTTGTATCTGTAATGTCTACCTGAAGTTTTACAATACTATCCACATTCCACAAATTATCAGGTATTTCTATATTTTCTTCGAATATGCGTTTACTATCGCAAGAGGTAAAGAATAATACAATTGATAAAAAAAACAGCGGAATAAAAAAGGGTTTCAGGCGCATAGAAATCTATTGTTTATTATTCTGGTTTATATGCTGTTTGTTATTGTTATTTTGCTTCGGTTTATTATTGTTATTTCTGTTATTTACGGGGTCATTCGGTTTATTTTCACGCTTGTTTTCGTTGACTACATTCTGATTTACATTCTGTTTATTAGGATTACCTTCTTTATTACGTTTCTTGTTTTTATGTTTTGATTTCTTTGCTTTATCAAATCGTGTAAGACTGTCCTGCCCAACAACATTTTCATAATCTAATTTTTTCTCTACTATTTTAATCTCCGGTTTCACTTCTAGTCCCTGGGGTTTTATACCATTCTTGTTCATTTCCATAACTTCTTTTACACGTTCAACAGAGAGTGCAATAAAGTTGTCCGGTTCTTCAGCATAAGAAAAGAACATAGTACGTTTAAATATATCTGTTTTCTGATGGAAGGCTTTCCCTTTTTCTGTTTCGAGTTTCACATTATTTATTTCCGGAAAATCTTTTAGTGCATCTATGTAGCTATCTAACTCATAATTTAAACAACATTTCAGTTTACCACATTGCCCTGCCAGTTTCATAGGATTTAGCGAAAGTTGTTGATATCTTGCTGCGCTTGTTGATACTGAACGAAAATCCGTTAACCATGTAGCACAACACAGTTCGCGGCCGCAAGAGCCAATACCTCCTAAACGACCAGCCTCCTGGCGGGCTCCTATCTGACGCATTTCAATACGCACTTTAAACTCATCGGCCATTACTTTTATAAGCTCTCGGAAATCAACTCTTTCATCAGCCGTATAATAAAATATTGCTTTGGTTTTATCACCCTGGTATTCTACATCACTAATCTTCATTTGCAGGTTCAGTTGAATAGCAATTGTTCTGGCCCGATACATAGTAGACTGTTCCATATTTTGAGCTTCCTGCCATTTTTCAATGTCGTTTGGTTTTGCTTTACGATACACTTTTTTTATATCCTCAGCGTTTGCCGGTATCCCTTTTTTTCTCATCTGCAAACGCACCAATTCCCCGGTAATAGATACAACACCAACATCATGACCTGGCGAAGCTTCTACTGCCACCGCATCTCCTACATGAAGCTGTATACTATGTACATTTCTATAAAAATCTTTACGGCTGTTTTTAAAACGAATCTCTATAATATCAAAAGGCGGTTGCCCACCGGGCAATTCCATATTTGCAAGCCAGTCAAACACTTTCAATTTTTTACAACCACTCTCCCCTGCCCCACAGGAGCCATTATTATTACACCCTCCCGGTAAACCAACACTTGCGGTTGAACAACCTGTACATCCCATATCTTCTAATTTTAGAATTGTTGAATTTTAGAATCCTGACCTGTCGTCAGGACAGGTTGTTGAATATTCTAAAACCCGGATTTTTTATTTAAACTGGTTTTGGTAAATTTAATAATTCGTTAAACTTAAATGCCAAATCCATGAATAATATTTTAGGGTTTGCATTACGTTCCATGTGATAATGCGCTTTGTTCAGCTCTTCGGTAAACCGTTCTATATTATTAGCATGAATAAATGGTGAAAACTTTTTTACAAACGCCTGCTCTTCTTCTCCTAATTTCATAATACTGGAATCTGCATAATTCAGCACAAGGCTTTCCCTCATTACATGTAATGCATAATTGAGAAAGTTTTTCTGGCGCTCCCTGCCTGCTTCTGATATTTCATCAATCCATCCCATGATTGCTTTAGGATCAAATTTCAGGCTGGCACGCATTAATTTTTGAAAGTTGAGCAGGTTCTGGCCTGCGGATTCATTTTCATTGATTAGTAATAATGCCTCTGCATAATCGCCATCCGTCAAATGAGCTGTTGCTTTTGCCGCTTCATATGATATGCTATGACGTTCCACCAATACCTTTATTAAATCACTGTCGTTTATTTTAGTAATTTTTATCCGTTGTGTACGTGAAACGATGGTACGCAGCAACAGCTCCTCATTTTCGCACACCAGCAAAAACAAAGTTTTTTCAGGTGGTTCTTCTATTATTTTCAGGAGTTTGTTTGCTGCCTGAGGATTCATCTTTTCTGCCTGCCAGATAATCATTATTTTATAATCGGCTTCATACGTTGTAAGACTTAGCTTACGAAGTATTTCTCCACTTTCTTCCACTCCTATTACAGCTTGCTTATTCTCCGCTTCCATCATTTCAAACCAGTTGAAAAGCGTAATATATGGATTATCTAAAAACGTTTCCCTCCATATTGCTGCAACATCTGTACTTACCCGAACATTTTTTGAAAGCGCCACAGGATAAACAAAATGCAGGTCGGGATGAATCAGCTTATTATATTTTATACATGACGGACATTCTCCACAGGAATCATCTTCCTGCTTATTGCTACATGAAATGTACTGGGCATAAGCAACGGCCAATGCAAGGCTGCCGCTTCCCTGTGGACCAAGAAATAGCTGAGCATGACTGATACGTCCCTCCTTCACGGAACGGATTAATCTCTCCTTTACCACTTGTTGTCCTATTATTTCTCTAAATAGCATATTATATTTAGAATCTTATACAAAAATTTCCCTGCATAGAACAAATTTTTGGCAAAAATCCTCTCAAATATAACAAAAGGTTAGGGATAAAGAATAAAAAACAAATCCAAAAAGATTCAGTATAAACTAACTTATCGTCCAGGTAGTTTTACCCTTCAGAAGAGTGTCCAAATCGCCCTTGCCTTTATTTGTTATTGCATCTTCAACCTGGGCATTTAAAGCATCTTCATAGCAAGGTCTGTTTTCTGTATAAAAAACTCCAAATGGTCGTGGAAATGGGTTTTCCAAATTATGATTATCAAAAAAACGTACCAGTATAGCCGCCTTCCCCCGATCTGATTCATCGTGTATCCATAAATCATTTACGGAAGTATTTACTAAATCTACCACTTCAGGTTTATATCCATCCAATTTGATTCCTTTATCACCATTCTCACCAAAAACAAGCGGTTTACCCTGTTCAACAAAAATACCATAAAAATTTTTAGTTCCTTTTTCAGTAAATACTTCAAAAGCACCATCATTAAATACATTGCAATTTTGGTATATCTCCACCATAGAAGTTCCTTTGTGCTGATGTGCCCGTTTTAATGTTTCACGCAAATGAACAGGATCACGATCCATAGAACGGGCAATAAAAGTAGCATCTGCACCAAGGCATAAGGCTAAAGGATTAAATGGATGCGCTATGGATCCCATTGGGGTTGATTTTGCGACTTTTCCAAGCGGAGAGGTTGGTGAATATTGCCCCTTCGTTAATCCATAAATCTCATTATTAAACAATAAAATATTTACATCAAAATTTCTACGCAGTAAGTGTATCAGGTGATTTCCACCTATTGACAATGCATCTCCATCTCCGGTAACAATCCATACACTTAGTTCGGGTCGCGTTGCTTTAAGACCGCTTGCAATAGCTGTAGCACGGCCATGTATACTATGCATACCAAACGTTTCCATATAATATGGGAAACGGGAAGAACAACCAATACCGGATATAAATACAATTTCTTCACGTTTTAAACCTAATTCCGGCATTACAGTTTGTACCTGTTTTAATATAGAGTAATCTCCACAACCAGGGCACCAACGCACTTCCTGGTCAGTTACAAAATCTTTAGCAGTAAGTCCCTCCCCAGCCCTCCCCTTTGGGGAGGGTGTTATTTTTTCTTGTATCATTCTTACCTTTAATTTGTGTTTTAAAACCTGTTTTTATTCCTCCATGTATTATCTCCCTCCCCAAAGGGGAGAGCTTGGTAGGGGTTTACCCCATCTCAATTATTTTTTCCTTTATTTCAGAAGAGGTAAAAGGTATTCCCTGTATTTTATTAAGCCCTTTCGCATCAATTAAATATTTATCACGGATTACCTTTATCAATTGTCCATTATTCATTTCAGGAATCAATACTTTTTCAAAACCTTTTAGCAATTCACCCAGATTTTTCGGAAAGGGATTAATATATTTTAAATGTGAATGCGAAACATCATGTCCTTCTGCGATAGCCTGTTTTACGGCAGTTTTAATAGATCCATAAGTAGAACCCCACCCTAACACCAATAATTTACCCTTTTCCTTTCCTGTATCAATAGCCTGAGGCGGAATATACTCAGCTATCTTATCCACTTTTGCCTGGCGGATTTTAACCATAAATTCATGGTTTTGCGGGTCATATGAGATATTCCCTGTTTCATTTTCTTTTTCAATACCTCCTACTCTGTGTTCTAATCCTTTTGTACCAGGTATTGCCCACTCACGAGCTAATTTTTCATTACGTTTGTAAGGTAAAAACCGCTCTCCTTCTTTTAAGTTGTTTTTTGCAAAAACAGCTTTCAAATCCGCTAACTCGTCTGTTTTCGGGAATTTCCATGGTTCTGCTCCATTAGCAATATAGCCATCGCTTAAAAAGAAAACAGGTGTCATAAACTCTAATGCAATGCGACAGGCTTCAAAAGCAGTCTTAAAACAATCAGAAGGTGAATAAGCTGCAATAACAGGCACAGGAGCCTCTCCATTACGTCCATAGAGTGCCTGTAACAAATCAGCCTGCTCTGTTTTAGTAGGCAAACCAGTGCTTGGACCGCCACGCTGAATATTTAAGATTACCAGGGGTAGCTCCAGCATTAATGCAAGTCCGATTGCTTCTCCTTTCAATGCAATACCCGGCCCTGAAGAGCCGGTAACACCAAGTGCTCCTCCAAATGAGGCTCCAATAGTGGCAGAAACGGCAGCTATTTCATCTTCAGCCTGGAATGTTTTTACTCCAAAATTTTTATGTTTTGATAGTTCGTGCAAAATATCAGATGCTGGTGTAATAGGATATGTCCCGTAGAACAAACTCAAGCCCGTTTTATGAGCGGCAGCAATTAATCCCAAAGCAACAGCCTGATTTCCTGTAATGCTTCGGTACTCTCCTTTTGCAACAGGAGCCGGCCTTACTTCAAAACGATTCATTGGTGCTTCTACCGTATCACCATAGTTATAACCTGCTTTAAGTACCTTTATATTTGCATCAATTAATTCCGGACGTTTTTTAAATTTTAATTTCAAAAATTCAATGGTGTTATCCAGAGAACGATTGTACATCCAATAAATATATCCCAAAACAAACATATTCTTGGAACGGTCTATCTCTTTTGTTCCCAGACCAAGATGAGCCAGCGTAACACGTGTAATCTTTGTTACGTCAATCTCATATACAGTATATCCTGATAAAGAGCCATCCCGTAAAGGGTTTACTCCATCCAGATATTTCGCCAGTTTTAAATTTTTGACATCAAAGCCATCTGTATTAGCAATTATTATTCCTCCGGGACTAAGCTGTTTTAGGTTTGCTTTTAATGCTGCTGCATTCATCACTACCAATACATCACAGGCATCACCGGCAGTATATAGCTCAATGCTTCCAAAGTGGAGCTGAAAGCCCGAAACACCTGCTGTTGTTCCCTGTGGAGCACGTATTTCTGCAGGAAAATTAGGAAAGGTACTTATATCATTTCCATATAATGCAGATGTGGTAGTAAATTGAGAACCTGTTAACTGAATACCATCACCCGAATCCCCGGCAAACAGAATCACTACATCTGTTTTTATTTCTGTTGTTGAACTCATTTTAGCTATAAATAAAATCTGAAATCATATATACTTCAGCTGTTTGCCCGGTATTACTGAATCTTATTGTCTTTGCTAACCCAAAATTCAGTAAGATTCAGTACAAATAAACAATATAGTTTATTTCAAAGTGAAACAGACCAGCGTTATGTTTATACAAATATAACGCTTTTGGGCTAATAAGATTTCCTGCTTTTTATATATGGAATTGGGGGAAGTGTTAAAATTGTATAAAACAGGGATAAAGGAAAAGATAGCTTAACCGGGTTAGATTTCGCGGAGCAGTCACTATATA
>JAHEXZ010000041.1:0-18879 GCA_023251835.1 Bacteroidota bacterium
GCTTGCACGGACAAATTAAATTGCTTTACATTTCACCGGAACGTTTGGTTCAGGAAGTTGGTGGGTTACTAAAAAGGCTTCCTGTTGAGCTTTTTGCGGTAGATGAGGCACATTGTATATCTTCCTGGGGGCATGATTTCAGGCCGGAGTATACACAGCTAAAATTATTGAAGGAAAATTTCCCTGCTATTCCTGTGATTGCATTAACTGCAACAGCTGATAAAGCTACACGCAAGGACATTATCAAACAACTTAACTTATCCGACCCGCAGGTATTCATTACATCCTTTAACCGGCCTAATCTAAATCTTTCTGTAAAATCAGGCATAAGACCTAAAGAACGCATAAAAGAGATTGTTAAATTTATTGCCGAACGCCAGGATGAATCGGGTATAATCTATTGCCTGAGTCGTCAAACCACAGAAAAAGTAGCAGAAGCACTTAAAGCGCATGGGATTACAGCAGGTTGTTATCATGCAGGTTTACCTGCAAGCGAACGCAGTAAGGTACAGGACGACTTTATAAACGACAAGTTACAGGTGGTATGTGCTACTGTAGCCTTTGGTATGGGCATTGATAAATCCAATGTGCGTTGGGTCATCCATTTTAATTTACCCAAAAATATTGAGGGATATTACCAGGAAATAGGCCGTGCAGGACGCGATGGCTTAAACAGCGACACTGTATTATACTACAATGTTGCTGACCTGGTGATGCTGACAAAATTTGCACAGGAAGGAAACCTTGCCAGGATTAACCTTCAAAAACTGAAACGCATGCAGCAGTTTGCAGAGGCTGATATCTGCCGGAGAAAAATTCTGTTGAGTTATTTTGGTGAAACAACTCTTGAAAACTGCGGTAATTGTGATGTATGTGAAAATCCACGTCAGCATTTTGATGGAACCCTGCTTGTACAAAAAGCATTGTCGGCTTTGTTGCGGATGCAGGAAAAAGTTGGAATTGCTATGTTAATTGACGTTTTGAGAGGCTCAACAAAAGGAGAGCTTGTAGAGCATGGTTATAATAAAATAAAAACGTATGGAGCAGGAGCAGATATCAGCTATGCCAATTGGGAACAATATGTCCTGCAAATGCTAAATCTTGGATTTATTGAAATTGCTTATGATGAGGGTTCAGTATTAAAAGTAACAGATATTGGAAAAGAAATTGTTTTTGGAAAATGTAAAGCAGAGCTTGTGCAGCTTCAGCTTAAAACAGCTCAACCATCTAAAGAAAAGAAAAAGCAGGAACAGAATATCAGGGTAGATGCCGGTGTTGATTTATACGAAGCGTTGCGCAAATTACGTAAGCAGATTGCTGAATCAGAAAAACTACCTGCCTATATTATTTTTAACGATGCCACTTTGCGTGAAATGGCTTCGGAAAAGCCTCTTACCGAAGAAGAGATGCTGGCTGTTTCAGGGGTAGGGCAACACAAATTTGAAAAATATGGACAGCAATTCCTTCATGTTATTCATGAATTGTGTTATGGAATAGCTTCGGCAAAACCTTCTAAAATCAATACGTATGAAGAAACGCTGCAACTATATCAACAAGGGCTTTCGCCTGCAGAGATTGCACAAAAACGCAATCTGAATACAAATACGATATACACACACATCGTTCAATTGTTTCTGAAAAATGATATTACTACTATCGAAGAATTTGTGAACCCCGAAGAAATCAACCGCATAAGAATGGCTATGAAAGCTATCGGTAAGGTGGAGAGGCTAAAGGATATTTTTGATTTCTTGAATGCAGAGCTCGATTATTCTAAAATCCGGCTGGCATTGGCTTACATAGAAAAGAACAAACAACTGTATGCTGTAGATTAATCTTATTTCAGCAAACGTAAACAACCATTTTCCTGCTTAGTCATTTCAGCTTTATCAGCTTTCGTTTTATCCTTGTACCCCAATAGATGCAGAATCCCGTGAATAATCACTCTTTGCAACTCACTTTGAAAGGAATTGGAATACTTTTCAGCATTTTCTTTTATGCGATCAACACTTATAAAAATATCACCGCTAATAGGCTGTTTGTCATCTCCTTTTGAATAATCGAATGTTACAATGTCCGTATATGTATTGTGGTTGAGATACTGCTGATTGATAGTTAACAAATAATCATCTGAACAAAAAACAAATGCGATTTCACCTGGTTTGCGTTTCTTCTTGATAATTACGGACTTTATCCATTGTTTTAGAAGCGTTTTATGTCTTAATATAAACTTTATATCTGCTGTTTGAAAGTATATCATTTTATCCCTTTCCGTTCTCTCCATATCTGATTAAACGACTTTGTTGCCACCTGTGGCAGCTCCCTGCGCTCTCCCCAGGTTTTTTTAAAAAATTGTTTTAACATAAAGTTTTTTAATTTTTGCCCGCCTTTATCCATTTTTGTACGTTTCAGCATGGCCTTTTTCCAGAAATGCCAAATCCAGTTGTCTGTTTTTGTTGAAAATCCTTTTTCGATAGTATCTCTTCGGTTCAATAACAAAAGTTTATGAAGGTCAATTTTAACCGGGCACACTTCTGTACACTTACCGCATAAAGTAGAGGCATAGCTTAAGTGCTTAAAATTTTCCATTCCTTTCATATGAGGGGTAATAACAGAACCGATAGGGCCACCATAGGTTGTTCCATAAGAGTGTCCTCCTATGGTTTGGAAAACAGGACAAACGTTTGAACAGGCACCACAACCTATACATGACATGGCTTGCCTTTGTTCTGCCTTTTCAAGCAATGAAGAGCGTCCGTTATCAAGAAGTATTACATACATTTCCTGCGGTCCGTCATTTTCTTCCGATTGTTTTGGCCCTGTATATATTGTGTTGTATGCAGTTAAGCCTTGTCCTGTTCCATAGGTGGAAAGCACCGGCCAAAATAAATCTAAATCAGTAATAGAAGGAATCATTTTTTCAATACCAACAATGGCAATATGTATTTTAGGAAATGCCATTGACATTATTCCATTTCCCTCATTTTCTGTTATTGCAATAGCACCGATGTCTGCAATTAAAAAATTGCCCCCACTTATTCCAACTTCTGCATTTAAGTATTTGTCACGCAATTCCTGACGTACAAAATTGGTTATTTGCTCCGGCCCCCATTCAGGAGGCGTGCCTTTTAGTTCATTGAAAGTTTTTGCTACATCCTTTATTGAAAGATGCATTGCAGGAGTAACTGTATGATAGGGCCGTTCTTTGCGTAGTTGCACAATGTATTCTCCCAAATCCGTTTCAACAGCTTCAATTGCATTTTTTTCTAAAGTTTCCTTTAGTTGTATCTCTTCAGAAACCATGGATTTGGTCTTTACTACCGACCGGACGTTTGCTTTCTGTATAATCTGGAGAACTTCTTTTACGGCCTCATCAGCATTTTGTGCCCATATAACTTTACCGCCACGTTTAATAAAATTTGCTTCAAACTCAATTAAATGTTTTTCAAGGTTTTCTATTGACTTGTGTTTTACCGCTGCCGTACGGCTTTTTGCAAGCTCTATGTTGCTGAATTGTTCTTTCCCTTCAATTACTTTTTTAGCATATTGGCTTATGTTATGTTTAATTGTTTGGCGGTGTATAACATCAAACGTTTTTGCTTCTGATGCCGATAAGAATACTTCTAATGTTTTTGACATATGTTGAACAATTGTTTTCTTAGCTGACTATAAAAATAATAATAAGACATTATATTTTTATCCTCTCTTCTTTTATGTTTTCAAATACTTTTGAACCGTATTAATAACAAAATCTGGCGAAATTTTTAATGAGAATGCCTGGGCGGGAAATAGTGAAAAAAATTAACATATCATTAGTTTTCAGTAATTACATGAAATTTCAGGATTTTTGACCTCCTGTTAAGTCAACCTTGTTTTGGCGTAAAACCTGGCAGGTCTGTGAGCATAGAGCTTACCAGACCTGCCAGGTTTATGCTTGACAAGACACTACTGAATCAGTGTAACTGTTCCTTTGTAACTATGCTCCATTTGTTTAATATCTGTAACATTTATCTGATAAATATACACATCTCTCTGAGCCATTGCTTTTCCATAATTCGCTTTCCCATCCCATGGCTTATTATAATCATCAGTATAAAAAATTTGATTTCCCCATCGGTCAAAAATCCACATTTCATATTTAATGATAAAAATGCCTTTTCCTGAAAAAGTATCATTTAATCCATCAGCATTTGGAGTAAAAGCTGTAGGAATATAAAACACAAAATCGGGTTCTATAGATACATTATTATAGCTTGTGTCAGCGCAACTGTATTGTGTGGATGTAATTAATGTAATAGTATAAGTGCCTGTATCAGCATATTCATGGGTTAACTTTGGCCCCGGAAAAGTAGATGTATCAGAGTCTCCGAAATCCCAATACCAGAAATTTGTACCAACAGACGAATCAGTAATAGTAATAACAGGATTAATGATACTGGACGACAAAGGGGCAACTATAAAATCTGCTTCAGGTTTAGGATATACCGTAACATTATTTGGTTTTGATAACGTGCTAACACACCCACTATCCGATACAACGGTCAGCGTTGTTGCATAAAACACAGGTAATAATATTGAATCATTAGAATAACAATGCAATGTGCTATCACCGCTAATTGTTGGACCGCCATCTCCAAAGTTCCAAGTCCATAAAGTATTGATTCCTGAAATAATTGAAGAGGTGTCTTTAAAAATAATACAGAAAGGTTCGCAACCCGATGTATCGCTTAGAATAAAACCAACATTGGGATTGGGATTGACAATACTTGTGTCGAGTAAAGAGTCAACACAACCAAAAGTGGACGTAACAGTGAGAAGGACAGAGTATGAACCCGCTGCAGGATATAAATGTGAGGCATTCTGGTTATTACTTAATGGGCTGTTATCTCCAACGTTCCATGACCAGGAATATAATGTATCTGTATCGGGAATAGTTGTTTCATCAGTAAAGTAAACAACATTGCCATCACAGACATTTGCAGCATTATAATCTACAACTGGTAACGGGTGAACAACAACATTTTTGGTAACGGTATCCCTGCATCCATTGGTGGTAGTACAAATAAGTGTAACATTGTAGTTTGTGTCATTTGCATAAAGATGAGTTGGATTCTGATTGGTATCTAATGGGCTACTATCTCCAAAACTCCATAACCAGCCGGAAACTGAATTAACTGAAACCGATGAAGAATCATTAAAATTCATGTTTTGCCCTAAACATATATCCACAGAACTATAATCAGCAACAGGCATTGGATATATAGTGATAGAATCTTTCAGGGTATCCGGGCAACCAAGATTAGAAGAGTGAGTGATCAATGTAAATCCATATACTCCCGGGCTGGCATATAAATGGTGTGGACTCAGCGTATTGGTATCTATAGCTGTTCCATCCCCAAAATCCCATGACCAGTTGGAGATTATTCCCATAGTTGGGTCTGTTGAAATATTTGTAAAAGAAGCTGAATCAAACAAGCAGGTATCGCTGAATTGTACTGCCGATGTTGGCGGGTCAAATGTGTTCACTGGTATATTGGCAACACCGGAACATCCATCAACTGTAGTAGCTACTAATGTAACATTATAGGGCCCATAAATGGAATAGTAATGAGATGGGTTTATCTGATTGTTTGTTGGACTACTATCTCCAAATACCCATATATAGCTGGCAATTGAAGTGCTTGTGTCAACAGAGGAAGTGTTTGTAAAATCTATAGTATCGCCAAAACACACATCATTGTGGATAAAATCAGCAATTGGATTAAAATAAACCTGCACAGCTTGAATAAGTGTATCCGTACAATTAAAACTATTGTTAATTAATAAGGTAACGTTATATATTCCTCCATCAGCGTATATATAAAAAGGATTCGGAGTGCTGCTCAGAGCGCTGCTGTCTCCCAAATCCCAAGTCCATGAAGTAATTGTACCGGAAGCTGTTGAGGAGGAATCGCTAAATTGTGTTGCATTACCATTACATACGGTATTGGTTGTAAATGCTGCTACAGGCTTCGGATTTACTGTTACAATAGCATCCCCGGTTTGTGGGTGGGTACATGCAACCGTGTTTGAATCGAGAACACTTACAAGAGAATAGGTATAAATTCCGGTGACGTTTGTTGGGGCAGGAATAGTTATACTATCTCCCATAATAGTAGTTAATGTTGGCTGAATAACATTGTTTAGTGTGTATGTAAAAGTGTAAGGCTGTACCCCCCCATACCCCACAAAAGTAATGCCTGGCTCCTGGCCATATTGGCATACGGTTGTTGTTCCATGAATTGCAGCCGTTGGCAGAGGATCTACAGTTATTTTTACAGTATCATTTTGTACCTGATAACAAGTTGTTGAACTTGAATCTGTGGCACCGGTTAATACATAATAAAATATACCATCTACCATTGTTGAAGCGGCTATAAAGGCTGTATCACCACTTGAACTATTTATTGTTTGACTTGCGCCACCATTAATAGTATATGTAAAGGTGAATGGAGCAGTGCCCGTTGTTCCAATAATAGTGATTACGGGAGCTGTAGCTTCTCTGCATACTGCTGTTGTGCCATTAATTGTGGCTTCAGGTAAAGGATTTACGGTCACAGATATGCTATCGCTTTGGGCTTGAGAACAAATTGTTATGCTCGCATCTTGTATATTTACAAGTTTATAATTATAAACTCCGGCAATTCCTGTAGGTACAAATACTATAGCGCTGTCTCCACTGGTAGAACTTGTAGTCTGGTCAGATCCTCCATTAATAGTATAAGTAAAAATATAAGGAGCAACCCCATTAAAACCTCTGAAAACAATGCTTGGCGATGAGCCTCCCTGGCATACTGCAGCTACATCCCCTAATGCTATTGTTGCCGTTGGTAATGGATTTATCGTTATTGTAATACTATCGTTTTGAAGTTGAAGACAAGCGGTTGAACTCGAATCCTGAATACTTATCAGATGATATACATATATTCCTGGGGTGGTTGTTGGGGCTGAAACAATAGCAGTGTCGCCAATGCTAATTGCTGTTTGATTAGTTCCTCCATTGATGTTATAGGTAAAAGTATATGGTGCAGGGCCAATAGCCCCTGTCAATAATACTTCCGGAGATGGAGCATCTTTACAAACAATTGTTGTTCCTGTTATTGTTGCTGTTGGTAATGGATTTACTGTGATGATTATAGTATCATTTGCGTTACAGCCTATTCGATCGGTTGCAAGCATATATGTGGTAGAAACAGGATTCACTGTAAGGTTTGATGCCGTGAGTAGAGGATCTGAAATTGAACCACTGCTTAAATCGGTTGCAGGCGCCCAGCTATAGGTATAGCCTGTTACGGCAGGAGAACTCATTACCATTGTTTCTCCTGAACAAATAGTAGTATCATTGCCAAGGCTCGACAGGATTGATTGAACAACAAGCTGTGTAGGATCGCAAACACAATTGTTAATACCCGGGTCAACCACGGCAAGAATAGAGCATGCCTGACCTGCCGGAGCATCAAACGTTGTTGTGTATGTTATTGTGGAATCTTTGGGTACTAAAACAGTATCCTGAGCTATATAGATGTCTCCTACACTATAAATACCATTTCCATCAGCATCAAAATAATATTGAATTACGGAATCTGCATTTATAGCAATTGCCTGTCCGGTATTGGTAATATCATACGTCATTGTTACAGTTTCCCCATTTGGAGGGTTGGGCACTGTTACAGCCGATCCATTACTAAAACCTAAGTATGCCTTGTAGATAAATACAGCAAGGGATGTATCACCAGTAACAATATTCGTTGTGCAGTTGCTGCCTGTTGCACTGCAAACAATGGTGTTTGAACTGCGTGTTTCCGCATCAAAATAAACAATTCCACAAGAGAGCAGAAGTGGTTCTCCGGAAAACTGGAATGTAAATACTGTACTATCTCCCACTGCTACCCCTGGAGGCAATCGCCATGTTAAATAATTAGTTCCGCTAATTGTGGATAGTACAGGAACACCATTAGGTGGCGGATTATGCTGACCCAAAAAAGAGGCTGATACATAAGAAACACCATTTGGTAATTTAAAAGAAACGGAATCTGTGTTTCCAAAAGATGATGTTGGTCCCAAATTACGGACTACAAGCTGAATAACAGAGTTGGTAGCGCATGGAGATACGTAGGTAGTTACTATTTTAATGGCTGTACTATAAGGTTCGGAAAGACCTATAATATCCAAATCCGAGGAAGGAAATATTTCCTGATCTGTTGTATCACCACATGTCGCAACTCCTACTACATTAAAATTGATATTACTACCTGAAGTATATCCACAACTGGTAGTAACATCAAACTTAACTTTAAATACATTTAAAAGCGTATCAAGTATGCCTTTCACTCCATCTCTGTTAATAAGACTATCTGCGGCAGAAATATTCCACTGCCATTTATTATTTCCCAAAGGTATTGGATTCGAAATTGTAATGTACGAAGCGGAGTCAGGATAGCTGAGTTGTGAGGAGCCTGAAATTATAGCAACTCCCGTAGGCAGGGTTGCAGTGAGGCTTACATTATAGGCTGTTCCTAATTGTGCATTAGCGCATTCAGCAATAAAAGCAGCTGTATCACATAATTGTATCGGGCTTACCGGCCCTGTAGCATCAACAATAAAACCAGGCATTAAAGGAGTAAGGGTTAATGTTATTTTTTCTGGTGTACAAGGATAAGCAGAAACACTTGATGGGTATCCTGCAGCACAATTCCATCCACAATAGACTACAACACTATCTAAATTACAGGAAGTATAAGATGCTGTTATTCGGAAAGTTCTGGTTCCCATTGCTGCTATAGTTCCTACAGGGTAAACATCGCCATTAGGAGTTATAGGAAGACTTGTTCCAAGATCAACAACGTTTACAATAGACACACCTGTAATAGTTGGTCCACTTATCCAGGTATTCATTGCATCGGCTACGTTAGACGAATTGGAAATTATTAAATCCCATGTTTCTAAACTATCAACTGCTAAAATAGATGGTAAAGGTGATTGTAAAAATAAATCAGGGGCATCATAAACAATGTAGTCATCATTTCTTGATAAAAAAGTAGTATCGCTTCCCGTACCTGTTAAATAGTTGGTGGTTTCAAACTCCATATCATGCTTTATATAATATTCTACTTCCGGTGTTACTTCGCAACTTGGTTGAACAATAGCTTCAAAAACTCCATAAAAACCATCATCGCTTAGGGGAATTGAGCCTCCATACCCCTGAAAATAAGGTTCAACATTAAAAACAAGTGTATCAGAAGCTGGATCGACAGGGGTTATGGTTATCCACCCACTACTACTGGTAGCAAGTGTTCCTGCAGTACGTATGTCTTTAAATCTTGCTGAAACAAACGTATAGCCATAAGGTACTATTGCTGTAAGGTTTTGTATGTGAGCCCATTGGCGATATTCATATGGAAAAAGATTCCCTCCGGCATCGTTATTCCATGCCGGTCCAATGCTCAGGTAATAGTTTTGAGTTATAGTAGTATTATCACAAGATTTAACTCCATAACTATCTGCTTCCCAGTTTCTGAACCAATAGCCAATTACCATACAATTACCATTAATAGTTCCACATTGGAATTTATCTGATGCCAAAGTAGGATTTGGAATTTCGCTCAAATAAAATTTGTTGGTAGAAAAACAGTTCAGCGGGATTGCATTTCCAATGTTAGTAGTATTTTTATAACGACATGAAAGAATAAGTGAATCACCATCCATATTAGTATATCCTCCTGGTAAACAACCGTTTGAAATTAATGTTGGAACACTTATATCATAAAGAAAATCACGTGTGGTACCAGATGTAGAAATTGTTGGAGTAATATTGGTGCATGTATAAGTTAATGCTCCGCCTCTGTATACATATAGTTTTGAATCAAGAAAATCCAAAAGATTTCCATTGGTTACAGAAGATAATGCATAACCGTATTGAAGCGAAGGGTGTGCTAAACTGGTATTAACACTACCATAAAAAACAGAAGTAATAGTGTCGCCAAACATTACCCTATTGGTTTTTATTTTTGAAAAATTTAAACTTCCGCTGCCATCTGGTATTCCGTTGCCTCCGCCAGCCTCATTATCGGGCAAACCATAGCTGGTGCGGCTCATTTCAAAATTGCTAAATAGTATTCCGGCCGGACAAGGATCCGGGCAATTGATATTGAAGGGAATATTCTGGCAGGAAACGCCTATTTCACAACCACAGGTATTATTTGGAATATAAAAGGATTTAACACTAAGAGCCGTTAACTCTTCCGTTCCCGTGCAACTAAGACAAAGCAATGTAAGATTTATCTTTAATTCTGCTTGTGTAAGAGTAAAGGGGACTGGTGCATTAAAAATAGCAGTTACACTATTTCCGGAAGCAGTTACCGAGTTTGGTGTCCATGTAGAAGTACCATTGTTGTGTACAATTTTTATATTAGAATAAGACAGGCAGGCATAAGGAGGCAGGGTAAATTCAAACTTCCAGTATGCTCCAGGCCCAACAGGATAACTATTACCATAATTAGCAAATAAAAAATTAAAAGTACCGGTTTGACCATTACTTAAAGTGGATGGAGCACCGTCAGGTGTTAAGGCTCCGTATATGTCTGAATACACTCTTCCCCAGGCTTCGTATATTATGTAATTGGTCTGGCACAAGCTGGAGTAATTTCCTTTATAGCGCCAGCCGTTAATATAACTTTGCCCTGTATTTGTACAGGCGTTATAACAACAACTATAGGAGTTCCACTTTACGTATAGTGTATCCCCTGCTTTAATGGTATCAATGGTTAGTGTCACTTTTCCCTTGGCATTTGTCATACAATTCAAATTCGCAGTGGCCTGTGTACTGGTGGGTGTAATGGAAGTGGTTGATCCGGAGAGACCAATTTGCTTAGTAAAGCTATTTTCATCTATATATGAACCAACATTAGCATTATAGCCACCACCTGTTGCCTGAAAAATATTCAATTGTACATTTATTGCTTTTCCTAATCCATTATTTATAATTCTTAATTGTTGAGGGCTGGCATTTCCTGTTCCAATGCATGAATTCATAGAAGATGTTGGTGTAATAACCAAATTAGGTACATAGTTAGGGAAAACAACGTTGGCAGTAGCAATAGCTGCCTGGCAGTAGTTAACACTACATCCCCAGAAAGCTTTAAAATTGGAAATGGCAGAAATGCAATTAAGTACGGTAACATTTTCACATATGGTAATGCTTTCTCCTCCCTCAAATAAATTATCTCCATCGCCAATGGTCATGAAATCCGCGCCACTCAATACAACTTTTGCAGTTAACCCGGTTTGTGTTAATACACCTTTATCCACAGAATTAATCTGTATCCCTGATGCATGAATGTCTGTCAGGCTAAATGTAGTAAGTTCACCAAAACCCCCATTAATAACAGTGATGCACCTGGTAAACACATCACCAATGTTTCCTACGTATGATTGATTACTAATAGAAGTAATGGTAAGATTGGGCTGCTTAATAAGATAGGTTGAGCTGGTATTAGTATCATAACGGTAAATATTATTTGCTTTATAAGTAACCCGGGCAATATCTTTTATTGTTCCGCCACTATTGATATATTGCAGAACATTACACTGTGCATTTGCTGTAAATGTTATTGTAAGGGTAGTTAATGTAGGAATATTCGGAAGTATTACCTTTAGCACTCCGCCAAAATTGTTCAAAAATGTACCTCCGGTCAAGCTGCCTGCCTGGTATTGGATTCCGGTAGGAATAGTGACAAACAGAGTATCACTGTTGATCAGGAATGGAGAGGGATTATAAATAGTGATGGTAAATAATTTGGCATCTCCACAGATTGTCAGGTTAGCAGGCACTACCTGACTAATGGTAATCATATTCCCCAACGACTGACCCCAGCAGTGATAAGTAATAAAAAACAAAATAATCAGTAGCAATTTTTTCATGCTTTGCTATTTTTTGCTTAATTAAAAGTACTTGAAAGCAATAATACTCTGCATTGTATGACAAAAGATGCTACAAACAAATATTCCGTTGCATTTGCAACTTAAAAATCCGTTGTGATTATTACAACAATCACCCTGTAACAAAGTTACTAACATTGCGCAACTAAAACAATCAAAAGAAAGGGGATTTATAGGGAAATTGAATTTTTTAATCCATTATTAATTTGTTACCAGGATTAAAATGTCACAATAATTTGGGTGGAATTAGTTAGGTATTAAAAATAAAAAACGGACACATTATGAAATATGTCCGTTTTTTGAGAATTTCAACCGTTAATTTACTTCTTATCTTCTTTAACTTCTTCAAAATCTACATCGGTTACTTCACTGTCAGCAGAGGTTTTTGCACCACCATCATTTTGTGGGTTAGCACTTGCTCCTGCTCCCTGGGTTGCATTATACATATCCTGAGAAGCAGCCTGCCATGCGGTATTGAGTTTTGCTAAAGCGCTGTCGATACCAGCAATATTACGGGAAGAGTGAGCTGTTTTCAATTCTGTTAAAGCAGCATCAATAACTGATTTTTTCTCCGCAGGAATTTTGTCACCGTATTCTTTCAACTGTTTTTCAGTCTGGAAAATCATGGAGTCAGCACTATTTACTTTCTCGATTTCTTCTTTCGCTTTTCTATCCGCCTCTGCGTTTGCTTCAGCATCAGCTTTCATTCGCTTTATTTCTTCATCACTCAATCCCGATTTAGCTTCTATTCGGATATTATGTGATTTCCCCGTAGCTTTATCTTTTGCTGATACATTCAATATACCATTAGCATCAATATCAAAAGTTACTTCAATTTGAGGCACACCCCTTGGCGCAGGTGGAATGCCATCTAAGTTAAATTCACCTAATTTACGGTTGTCCTTAGCCATAGGTCTTTCTCCTTGGTAGACAACAATTTGCACTGATGGCTGATTGTCGGCTGCTGTAGAGAATGTTTCCGATTTTTTAGTGGGGATAGTGGTGTTTGCCTCAATAAGTTTTGTCATCACACCACCCATTGTTTCAATACCTAATGAAAGTGGGGTAACATCCAATAACAACACATCTTTTACTTCACCTGTCAACACGCCTCCCTGAATTGCAGCACCAACTGCAACTACTTCATCCGGGTTAACACCTTTTGATGGAGCTTTACCAAAATATTTCTGAACAGCATCTACGATGGCAGGAATACGCGTTGAACCGCCTACCAGAATAATTTCATCGATGTCTGAAGTATTTAAACCTGCATTTTTTAAAGCTGTTTTACATGGTTCTATAGTACGTTTAATCAAATCGTCTACCAGTTGCTCAAATTTAGCACGTGTTAAGCTACGAACTAAGTGTTTTGGAATTCCATCAACCGGCATAATATACGGCAGATTAATTTCCGTAGAAGCAGTGCTGGACAATTCTATTTTTGCTTTTTCAGCAGCCTCCTTTAAGCGTTGTAATGCCATTGGATCCTTTGATAAATCAATACCATTTTCGGATTTAAATTCAGCCACTAACCATTCAATGATTTTGTGGTCGAAGTCGTCACCACCAAGATGGGTGTCTCCATCTGTTGATTTTACTTCAAATACACCATCACCAAGCTCAAGAACAGATACGTCATGTGTTCCACCACCACAGTCGAACACTACAATTTTCATTTCTTTACCTCTCTTATCAAGACCATAAGCTAATGCCGCAGCAGTAGGCTCATTAATGATGCGCTTTACTTTTAAACCAGCTATTTCACCGGCTTCTTTGGTTGCCTGGCGCTGTGCATCATTAAAATAGGCAGGAACTGTAATAACAGCTTCGCTAACTTCATGTCCGAGATAATCTTCTGCTGTTTTCTTCATTTTTTGAAGGATGATTGCAGAAATTTCCTGTGGGGTAAATTTTCTATCATCAATTTGTACACGTGGTGTATTATTATCGCCTTTTATTACTTTATACGGAACACGTGTAATTTCTTTTATTACTTCATCATAAGTATGTCCCATAAAACGTTTTATAGAATAAATCGTTTTTGTGGGATTAGTAATTGCCTGTCGTTTTGCCGGATCACCAACCTTGCGTTCTCCGTTTTCCACAAATGCTACAATAGAAGGTGTTGTACGTTTACCTTCACTGTTCGGAATTACAACAGGCTCGTTTCCTTCCATTACGGAAACACAAGAGTTTGTTGTTCCTAAATCTATACCAATTATTTTACTCATATTATTTATAGTTTTAAAAAATTTCTATACTAAAATTTAATACCATCTTTATCATTTTCAATCATTGTGCCATTAGAAATCAGACGAAATAATGACATAAAAAAAGCTTTATTAATTAAAAAACAACACTTTTTATGACAAAGTGACGGTATTTTTATTGGCAGGTAGTTCCTAAATGATTTAAGAACTTTAAATGATTAGTATATTGCCCGCAGGCGAGAGAATCCCATGTGGCTACAGAAAGGTATTTAGAAAAGGGAGCCTGACTATACCTGGAAGAAAATATTCCCAAACCATTTGTAATGTTTGTGTATTCTGGTCTTTCCTGAATTATACTTGTAGAAGGTTTATTTACTTCAATAAATGTATTTAAATCATCTCCACCTGCTGTCAGTAAAATATCAACTTGCAGGGCTCTGCGGGCAATTAAATCTGAATAATTATCTACCTGGTTACCAATAAATTGCAAAAATCCCTGACCTGGAAAATCATTTCGCATAGGTTCTCCCCCGGCAAGGTTTTGCGCCTTCTGCTCAGGAAATACCCAATCTAAGTTCAGAGTATCATTACCATTAAGAGTTGAATCGACATAATTCAGACGGATGACTATCTGGTATAATCTGGCATTTTTTCCACTTAGCCATCTTACCGGATATTGATAATCGTTATTACTGGGCAAAATGAAATTAAAAAATGGTGTTGTTGATGCGGGAGATGTATAAGTTGCATCTGCTATTAAAGATGTTCTTGAGCTGGCTGTTGTTCCTGTTTCATTATTTTTCACAGTCAATTCATAATCACTATCAACATCTAATGTTCCCGATGGGGTTGAAAATGAATATATTGCATTTTGTTGGTCCGGAGCATAAAATGTTCCGGGATTTTTCGGAATGCTATTGTCTGGAGTTAACGTGTAAGAATTTAGTTCTACTCCGTTTTTAATTCGTTTTAAAGTGACACTTAAAGAATTAATAAATTGCGTAGAGTCTTTTATCTGTGCATAGGTTAAAGCATTTCCTTCTCCCAAAAAGGCTTTATTTACTTTAATGTATTGTTTGGGTTGGGATTGGTCCAGCAAGCCATATATAATCATTGTTTCTTTATAGGTACCTATAACTGACAGGTCAGTACTACAGGCAGAAAGAACAACCATTAAAGCAACCAGAAAATAATAAATTCTATTTTTCACAACATAAAGAACTGCTTCTTTGATTCAGACAAGTGCCTGAGCAGCTTTGACGCATTATCAGTAACCACCTTATACTTCATGGTTAATTAGCACCCTTAAAAAATATACTATACAACTTTTTGAGCGACAAATATAGCTATTTTCTTATTAAATAAGGCTACTTACCCAAAAAATACCGAGGTTAAACAAAAAATAATTGGTTCGGTCTTTCCTGAAAAGCTCTATTTTCAAGATAACGAGTATCGAACCCCCAAACTAAATGAAGCTGTCGAGATACTTTGCAAAACTGACAAGGGATTGGGGCAAAAAAAAGGAGGGAAGAAAACTGAACTTTCAGTTTCTTCCCTCCGAGTGGCTTCGGCAGGAATCGAACCTGCATTTAAAGTTTAGGAAACTTCCGTTCTATCCATTGAACTACGATGCCAGAGAGAGAATTGCAAATTTACAAATTCTGCATAAAATAATCGGTTATTTTATTGAATAAATGTATCCTGTCTTTGCCCAACACATTGTGTTCATGGCCGGGATAAACAAAATAATCCACCTGTTTTCCTTTATCTACACATGCTTTTAAAAACATCAGGCTGTGTTGCCAGGCTACAACATTGTCGGCTGTTCCATGAATAAGCATTAATTTTCCTTTGAGGTTATCAATATAGTTTAGCACGTTGGATTCTTCATAACCTTTAGGGTTTATTTGAGGTGTATCCATATAACGTTCAGTATACATGACTTCATAATACTTCCAGTCAATCACAGGGCCACCAGCCACTGCGGCTTTAAACAAATCAGGATAGCGAGTCATTATGGAGCTGGTCATAAAACCACCAAAACTCCAGCCAAACAGTCCCATCCGGTTGGCATCTACATATTTTAATTTTTTTACATAATTAATTCCAATTAGCTGATCCCGCATTTCTATTGTCCCTAAATGTTGAAAAGTAGCCTGTTCAAAAGCATTCCCACGGTTGGCACTACCTCTGCTATCGAGGGTAAATACTACAAAACCCCGTTCTGCCATATATTGAAACCACATATCACCTCCACCATTCCAGGTATTGTTTACCAGCTGAACGTTAGGCCCACCATATAAATAAACAATTACAGGGTATTTTTTAGTGGAATCAAAATCAACAGGTTTAAACATTCGGCAATACAAATCATCGCCATTTTCAGACTTTAATTTAAAAAGACTCATTTGTCCCAATTTATAATCTTTTAGAGAATTTTCAGCCTGCTTTAGCAACTGTGTTTTTTTTCCTTTGGAAGTATAAATAGTAACTTCTCTTGGAACAGAAATACTTTGAAAATTATCAATAATATAATTGCCTTTACTGTTAAGTAATGCCGTGTGTGTGCCTTCACCGGACGTTATTTTAGTTGTATTTCCTTTTTTCAAATCTACACTGTAAAAATTACGTGTAATTGGACTTTCAGCATTAGCTGAATAAAATGCCGTGGTCCCTTTTTCATCAAATCCGGCAAAATCAGTTACTACCCAATTTCCTTTAGTAAGTTGCTTGATGAGTTTGCCTGTTATGTCATATAAATACAAGTGGTTATAACCATCACGTGCAGATTGCCAAACGAATTGATCAGGATGTTTTGGAACAAACATCATTGCATGAGTGGGATGTATGTATTTTTCATCTTTTTCTTCAAATACGGTTTTTTCAAATAGTCCGGTAACTATATTGTAAGAGTTTAATTTTAAATGGCTTTGTTCCCTGTTCAAAACTGCAATATATAAGGTTTGTTCATCCGGACTCCAGGCAATGTTTGTCAAATACTGGTCTTTTGGTTCACCGGTTTTTAAGAAAACTGTTTTTCCTGTGCTTACATTATAAACTCCAACAGTAACCTGGTGACTGGTATCACCAGCCATTGGGTATTTGATGTTATTGTTTTTTGCAGGACGAACTGTCCAGTCAATGATAGGATAGTCCGTTACCATTGTTTGATCCATACGATAAAAGGCAAGCAAATTCCCCTTAGGCGACCAGAAAGTACCTTTTACAATTCCAAATTCTTCACGATGCACTGATTTACCATTTACAATATTCTCATTTGCATCATTGGTAACAATTAAATTTTCTTTACCATCATAAACAAAAAGATTATTTTTAATTGTATATGCAACATAGTTAGTCTTATCAGCAACATCTATATTTTCGGCATTTTCACCAAAATCCCTGGTTGCTTCAATAGTGATTGTTTTTGTTTTTAAATCATAAACAAGCAGCTTTTTCCCTGCTTCAAAAGTAAATTGGCTGGCATTTTCCCATTGAATTACAGGAAACTGTTTTAATAAATTTAGATGTTGTTGTGCAAGAAGTGTATTGATTTCCGTTAAAGAAACTATAATTCTTAAAGGCTGTTTACCGTTTTCAGCGCTTCCTGTTATTAAGGCATCTACGCTATTTACAGAGTCTACGTAGGAAAAATTGTATATTCCTTTCACCCACATTAGCTGCCGGAGTTTAGCCGGGGCAAGTGTTGTTTTTTGCCTGATAATAGCGTCTTCCATTGTCAGGATTTGGGTTTGGGCAATGGTTATTGTAGTAAAAGCAAATACAACAGCTGCTAAAATTATTTTTTTCATTTTCGAATAAGTATATCAAACAGAATTTTCTACTCTACATTTTGAATCCATTCAAACAAATATTCAGTTTTGAATTCAATATTAAAATTTAAAAGGAATTCAAAATATTCTTCTTTAAATGTTTTCTTTTTATGATGCTCTTTTTGATTTTTTATATACCCGATTACATTATCAAGTTGTGAATGGCTATATGAGAATGCTCCATATCCCTCTTGCCAATTGAATGGATAAGTAGATAATTTATTTTCTTTAATAAAAGAATTGGACGATTTTTTGATTTCACGCACTAAATCCGACAGACAACATGTGGGTTTCATTCCAATTAAGACATGTATATGGTCGGGCATCCCATTAATAGACAGCATTTTTTGTCCGTTACTTTGAACAATGCCTGTTATATATTTGTAGATACGCTCTTCCCAATTATAATCTATTAGGGCATTTCGATTTTTTACAGCAAAAACAATTTGAATATAAATTTGAGAGTATGTGTCTGGCATTTTAATATATTTTTTCATAAAAGAATCCGGAGGATTCATACGTTTGTAGAAAATTCCATTAGTACAAATGTACGACTCCGGCCGGAGTCGAAGAATATCACGAAATTAATGTTTCTATAAATGTATGATGCCGCTGGCATCATTAATTATTTTTTCATAAAAAGAATCCGGAGGATTCATACGTTTATAGAAAATTCCATTATTACAAATGTACGACTCCGGCCGGAGTCGAAGAATATCACGAAATTAATGTTTCTATAAATGTATGATGCCGCTGGCATCATTAATTATTTTTTCATAAAAGAATCCGGAGGATTCATACGTTTATAGAAAATTCCATTATTACAAATGTACGACTCCGGCCGGAGTCGAAGAATATCA
>JAHEXZ010000041.1:18979-46569 GCA_023251835.1 Bacteroidota bacterium
AATGTATGATGCCGCTGGCATCATTAATTATTTTTTCATAAAAGAATCCGGAGGATTCATACGTTTATAGAAAATTCCATTATTACAAATGTACGACTCCGGCCGGAGTCGAAGAATATCATGGAATTAATGTTTCTATAAACGTATGATGCCGCTGGCATCATAACCCAATCTCAAAATAGACAACAATTTCAATAAGGCAAATTGTTATTTTATCCTGTCGCCATTATTCATACTCGGTTTATTCGGCATAATAAAGCCCAGTTCTCCTGCACTATTTTCAGCCATTAGAATCATTCCTTTACTTTCAATTCCCTTTATTTTACGAGGTGCCAGATTAACTAAAATTGAAACCTGCTGACCAATAATATCTTCCGGCTTATAATATGCTGCAATGCCCGACACTATAATACGTTTATCAATTCCTGTATCAATCAGCAATTTCAATAGTTTATCTGTTTTAGGAACCCGCTCTGCTTCTAATATAGTGCCAATCCGAATATCCATTTTATTGAAATCATCAAATGAAGTTTCCGGCTTTGATGGTTCTATCGTTTTGTTTGCTGTTTCATTCATTTTTTTTGAATCTGCCAACTTTTGAACCTGCGCAGTTATAGCTTCTTCTTCAATCTTATCAAACAATAAACTTGCAGGATTTATCTGGTGCCTGACCAGTAACAAATCCGTACGTGCAGCATCTTTCCACTTTAAGCCGGGATTCAGATTCAGCATTGCCCCCAGTTTTTTTGATGTAAAAGGTAAAAATGGCTCCATCAGCACGGTAAGATTAGCTACTATCTGGAGTGAAATATTCATTATAGTTTGCACCCTTTTTTCATCTGTTTTGATTAATATCCAGGGTTCATTATCGGCCAAATATTTATTTCCTGCACGAGCTAAATTCATCAGTTCTGCCAATGCTTCACGAAACCGATAATGCTCAATACTGGAAGCAATTCTTTCTGGGAACTTACTTATTTCTTCGAGCAATAAAATATCGTTTTTGGTATATTCCATTGCATCCGGTACTTTCCCGTTATAATATTTGTGTGTTAATACTAATGTACGATTGATAAAATTTCCAAGGATAGCAACTAATTCATTATTATTTTTTGCCTGAAAATCTTTCCAGGTAAAATCATTGTCCTTGGTTTCAGGAGCATTGGCGCATAATGTATAACGAAGTGTATCTTGTTTATCTTTAAAATCTATTAGGTATTCATGCAACCACACTGCCCAGTTACGGGAAGTAGAAATTTTATCTCCTTCAAGATTTAAAAATTCATTGGCAGGTACATTATCAGGAAGTATGTAAGAACCTTCAGCCATAAGCATTGCAGGAAAAATAATGCAGTGAAACACGATATTATCCTTGCCAATAAAATGTACTAATTTTGTTTCTTTGTCTTTCCAGTAGAGTTCCCAAAGCCCCTCTCCGGCTCTCCCCGCAGGGGAGAGGTATTCCTTCGTAGCAGAAATATAGCCAATTGGTGCATCAAACCATACATATAATACTTTACCTTCAGCGCCTTCAATGGGTACTTTCACTCCCCAATCCAGGTCACGTGTCATAGCGCGGGGTTGTAAACCGGAATTCAACCAGCTTTTACATTGACCAAATACGTTGGGTTTCCATTCTTTATGAGAATCAATATAGGCCTCAATCTCAGGCTGCATTTTATCTAATGGCAAAAACCAGTTTTTGGTTTTTTTCAGTACTGGTTTTTCACCTGATAATGTAGAACGGGGGTTAATCAAATCTGTTGGATTCAATGAGCTGCCACATTTTTCACACTGATCGCCATAGGCATTTTCGTTTCCGCATTTTGGGCATGTTCCTATAATATAGCGGTCTGCCAGAAACTGGTTCGCCTTCTCATCAAAATATTGCTCAGTTACCTCTTCTTTAAACACACCTTTATCGTAAAGTGTTTTAAAAAACCCTGAAGCTGTTTCGTGGTGTGTTTTTGAAGATGTACGTGAAAAAATATCGAAAGAGACACCAAATTCTCTAAAGGCCCCCCCCATTATTTCATGATATTTATCTACTACTTGTTGTGGTGTTATTCCTTCTTTCTTTGCTTTTATAGTAATTGGCACACCATGTTCATCGGAACCACAAATAAATAGTACATCTTCGCCTTTTAAGCGCAGATAACGCACATAAATATCGGCAGGTAAATAGCAGCCGGCAAGATGACCAATATGTATAGGGCCATTTGCATAAGGTAATGCTGCTGTTACGGTATATCTTTTATAAGTCAAAAGTTAAAAATTAAGAGTTAAAGATAATCTGTCCTTCATCAAAACTTAGTCTCTGGTTAATAAACCTTTTGACTTTTAAATTTTTTTTGGGACTTATTTGTAAATTGCGTGCAAAGATAATAATTAGATTGCTTAAGGATACCGTATTTTCGTTAGTAACTATACCATAATCAATAATAATGTTTAAGAAATTTTTAAAAATAATCGGAATACTTCTTTTGTTACTAATTATTGTAGTGCTATTCAACACATTTACTTATAAATCAAAACAACTGCAGGAAGAAACAATTACAGCTATTGCTATTTCCGATGATTGTATCCAACACCTTTCAGATGCAGTAAAAATAAAAACTGTTTCTTATGAAGACCCCAGTAAATTTGATTCAACAGCCTTCAAACAACTGATACATTACCTGACAAAGACCTGCCCGCTAACGGATTCTGTATTAGAAAAAATAATAATAAACCAATATAGTTTATTGTATAAGTGGGGAGGTGAGGATGTATCCTTAAAGCCAATTGTATTAATGGGTCATATGGATGTTGTTCCAGTTGATGAAGAACAACAGGAAAAGTGGAATTTTGAACCTTTTGGGGGTGATATTAAAGAGGGTTTTATTTGTGGACGCGGAACATTAGATGATAAAGTGAATGTAATTGGAATTTTAGAAACTATAGAACTGCTTTTAAAAGAAGGCTTTAAGCCGAAACGCACTATTTATCTTGCTTTTGGCCATGACGAAGAAATTGGAGGAGAAAATGGCGCTAAAAGAATTGCAGAATATCTTGAAATGCAGCACATAAACGCAGAATTTGTTTTAGATGAAGGTATGGTAATTACAAAAGGCATAGTCCCTGGAATTAAGCCTGATGTAGCCCTTATAGGCATCAGTGAAAAAGGGTATTTATCTGTTGAATTGTCTGTTGAAATGGAAGGCGGCCATTCCTCTATGCCTGCCAAAGAAACACCTATCGGTGTTTTATCATCAGCTATTGCCAAACTTGAACAACATCCTATGCCGGCACGGATTTCTGAACCCGTACATTATTTTCTGGATTATATTGGTCCTGAAATGCCGTTTTTTTCAAAATTGGCATTTGCTAACCAATGGCTTTTAAAAGGTGTAATCATAGGTAAATATGAGGCTTCTAATTCCGGGTATGCAACTGTACATACAACAACGGCTCCAACTATTTTCAGAAGCGGCTATAAAGACAATGTTTTACCAACCGTTGCAAGTGCCACTATTAACTTCAGAATATTGCCCGGAGAAATTTCTGATGATGTTATCACACACATTGAGAAAATCATTAAGGATACAAGAATCAAAATAAATAAAACAGGTCATGCCAATGAAGCGGCTGCTGTTTCTGATATTCATTCAGAGGGATTTAAACAAATCGAAAAAAGCATACACCAGGTTTTTAACAACACACTTGTAGCACCCTCCCTTATGATTGGTGGTACAGATGAAAAACATTATTCTAAAATTTCAACTAATTTATTTCGTTTCCTGCCTGTAGCTTTTGATGCAGAAGATTTAAAACGGCTGCATGGAAATAATGAAAAAATTTCTATTGAAGCATTTAAAAATTGTATACGATTTTACAGGCAATTGATTTTAAATAGTTGTAATTAATAAATGCCACAGATTCACAGATTAAAATTTAAAATCTGTGAATCTGTGGCAAATAAATGGATGACATCCATCTAAATTATAAACAGATTTAACTTTTCATCTTATGCAGCAGCCTCCATTTTTAAAAAAAGGTGATAAAATAGGCATCATTTCTCCTGCCCGTAAAGTTTCGAAAGAAGATGTACAGCCAGCAGTTGAACTATTTAATAATTGGGGTTTAGGGGTTGTTTTTGGAAAAAATTTATTTCATCAGGACAACCAGTTTTCGGGCACTGATGCTGAACGGGCAGAGGATTTACAAACCATGCTCGATGATGCTTCAGTAAAAGCGATAATCAGTGCCCGTGGCGGATATGGAACTTTGCGGATTATTGACAGGATTGATTTTTCGAAATTTAAAAAACACCCCAAATGGATTGTCGGGTATAGCGATATTACTGTATTGCATTCACACATTCACACATTTGGTATTGAAACACTTCATGCTACTATGCCTATCAATTTCATAAAGCATGCCGAAGCTACAGACACTATACGTAAAGCACTGTTTGGTGAAAAGCTGGCTTATAAAATTGAGAGCCATCCATTAAACAAAATTCTATTTCCAGCTACTATTCAAGGTGATGTAGTTGGAGGCAATCTATCATTGTTATATGCCTTAACCGGTAGCTTTTCCGACATCAACACCAACGGAAAAATTCTATTTATTGAAGACCTGGATGAATATCTGTATCATATTGACCGAATGATGCTTAGCTTAAAGCGTTCGGGGAAATTAGCTCATTTAAAAGCCTTAATTGTAGGAGGAATGACGGATATGAAAGACAACACTATCCCATTTGGCAAAACTGCAGAAGAAATCATTTTAGATACTGTAAAAGAGTATAACTACCCTGTTGTATTCGGATTTCCGGCAGGACATATTGATAAAAATTTCGCAATCTATTTTGGAAAAAGAGTACGATTAACACTAAGGGATAAAGTAATACTATCTTATTAACTGATGTTACGCATTAAAATAATATGCAGAGGTCTTTACATAAAATATCATGAAACTCAAGCTACCTCAATACCGTAATAGTTCCACTCCTTTGCCTACGTTCTCCGCTTTCCCATTCACACGCTACAGAGTATACATACACACCACCTGCTACATTTTTACCTTTATATTTTCCATCCCAGCCCTGATTCAAATCGGTTGTGTGAAACAATAATTCTCCCCATCGGTTATAAATCTGTATGTCAATATTTTTTATTGAAGTACCATACACGCAGAAGAAATCATTTATTTCATTGTTATTTGGAGAAAATGAATTGGGAATATATAAAACCTCAGTTCCCTGATTTACATAAACATCAATCGTATCTGTTCCTGAACAACCATATTCATTTGTTCCGGTTACATAATAATAAGTTGTTATAACAGGTGTTGCTATGGGGGTAGAACAGCCAGTACAGGACAGGCCAGCAGACGGTGACCAGCTATATGCGACTCCACCAATAGCACTTAATTGCGTTTGATCTCCGGGGTCAATCGTATCGTTAGCGCTACCCGTTATCACCGGCAGTGGATTTATATCTATTGAAACACTTGTTGGATCTCCTGTACATCCATTCGTCTCCGGAATTACTGTATAATTGACTGATACAGGAGTTGTTCCGGGATTAATCATAAAATCATCAATATTTCCGGTTCCGCTGCTGCCATTGCTGCCAGTCCATTGAAAAGAAGTGCCGGCAACACAGGACGAAACAGGAATAGTAAATGGTATACCAGAACAAACATTCACAGAATCCAACGTTGCCACCGGAACAGGATTTATCGTAATGGTTTTAGAACTAAGCCCGGCCACTGTATCTCCACATACATCCACAATAACAGGAGGTGGTATATCTAATGTTGTATTGGTATTACAAGTAGAAGGGCATCCGGGAATTATTAATGTAATGGTATCTGTTCCTATACTATTACAGGATCCATTTGCAACACCATATTGTGAGCTTCCCGTAGCCCAGGGGTGTGTTATAGTATAAGGAGGAACTCCATATTTGGTAGTTGCTTTCAAATAAATAATGCAACTATCAGAACATACTGTAACAGGAAAAACAGACCACTCAGCCTGCGTTGTTTCCACTGTTTTTCCAACAATATAAGCACTGAAGGGCCAATTGCTAACGGGGCTGTAATAAATATAATCCTGATTACAAAAAGGCCCTAAATTGCTTCTTGAGAAACCATGAGTCAGATAAAATGTTTGAATAGAGCAGGAGGGAGTATAACAACAGGCCAACCATAATTTAAAATCGGTATTCGGGAGTATATAACAAGTTCCGGGTAAAGAAGAAAAAGCAGTGTCACTGCAAGATAGCTCAAGGGATCCACAACTGGTAGAAAGCAACATGTGTCCATCTAACAATGTTGGAGTAGGAGTAGCGAGAAGATCTGCAAAATAACTGTCTTCTACAATAAATTTTGTAATGGTTATATCTGCAGGTATTGTTATTAACATGCTGTCTTTTTGAAAAACCGGGTACTCACAGGAACTCATATAAACAGATGGATAATTAGAAACAGGACCAGTAACTACAGGGTCAATAGTAACCGGATAAGATCTGCCAGGATCATTCAGCCACTGAGTCGGTATTATTATTTCCAAAATATATTTATTCTGTTCCTGAACTAAATTATATTTTCCCAACAACGCTGTTTTATTTGAATCGTAAAAGAAAGGAGTTCCAAACCGGGCTTGTTCTTTGCCATCCGGGGAATAAACCACGAATATCTCTCCCCTGAGTACAGGCTGGCTCAAACAGCCACTGGCAGTTTGCCCTCCCCTCTCCATAGGAAAAGTGGAAGTAACCGAAAGAGATGGATTTAATTCCCCTCTCCTTTGGAGAAGGCTGGAGAGAGGGGTAATATAATAACCTTCAGGCAATTCAATTTCTTCAGAAATAATTAAATCCTGGTCACCAGTATTAATTGGTTCTCGAATAATATAATCTGTTTCGATCATATTCTCATAAAAAATAATTTTTTTATCAATACCAGGAATTACATTATTGATAAACATCCCTTCTGCACCAACACTATAATCAGAAAGATTGTTTTCCATCTCATTAATTCTACAATCCCGATTGAAAATAATTTTATTTTTTTCGCCAGATGTTAATGCTGTGCTACCATCTTTGTAAAGGTAAGTTGGATATTGTTGTTGAAGTGCAGCCCAACAAAAGCCCTGCTCACCCTTTTGTATAGCAGAAAACTCTTTGGGTCTGTTTGTGGACGAGATTGGAACGGTGAACAACTTAGTATTTATAGGATGGAATTTGTTTTCTTTATCAAGATAATTCAATTTTTTTGAGCTGTATTGAATGATGATACCACCATGCTCATCTTTAAATGTTCTTGAAGTAATTGTTCTTTTATCAATTTCCTCTTTATAATTTTGATTGTTTACAGGAAAATCCGGAGGAAGAAAATTAATTGAATCGTACCTTCCTGCAACTGAAAATTGATCAATTCGGGTGGTTAAATTATTTCTCTCCGAAAAATTGTTGTTTTTTTTTGAAGAATAAATCCCTGAAAGATTAAGCTTTTCATGCCCTTTCATTGGCACCGCCTGCATAGTTTGAGCGATGCTATAATCCATAAAGAAGATAAAACAAAGCAAAAAGCCTATCCACTTACTTCTCTCTCTTTTAATAATTAAGGGAGAAAAATTAAGTGGATTAGTATTCACTATATTTTTAATTCTTTTCATTTCCTTTTTTTACTTCTCTCCCATCTCCCGGAAGTTTAGCCGACTGTAAAGGAATAGGATTAAGGATAAAGTTACAGCGTTAGGATTCTGTTATCTTGTTAATGTCACAAAACCTGTCAATGGCTTATTATCGACTTGGTTTGCCGATGTTTCTATAATATAAAAATAAACGCCATCTGATACTGCTTTTCCATGCTTATTGGTTCCATTCCACTTAAAAGCAGGGTCGGTAGATTCATACAAAAGCAAACCCCAGCGGTTATATATTTTAATGTTAAAAGTATCGAAATCATATTCACCAAGCGGTCCGGGAGAAATAGGTGTAAACACATCATTATAACCATCAGCATTAGGTGAAAATACATTCGGGAAATTCAAATCTACAGGACAAGCATCCGGTGATACATTATAAGTAAGGATACGCGGGCAAACGGCATTCGGAAAACTCACTGTAAGGGTAAATGTGCCTGTATCATTAACTAAAATTTCCGGTGTAACAGCACCAGTATTCCAGGAATACGTACCCACTGTGTCCGATTTTAACTGAATATAAGAAGTTCCGCCCGGACAGGTACTATCACTATATGTTGCTGTAACCGGAGTTTCAACCTGAATAGTTACAGAATCTTTTTTGACACAACCTCCCGGGCCTGTTACCTTAACAATATAAATTGTTGATGCCACAGGGCTGACATTTGCTGTATTGGCAGTACTTACTGTGCTCGAACCCTCTGTCCATGAATAAGAATACCCTGAACCTGTTGGTGTGCTGAGTGATACAGGCTGGTTAATACAAACTGTTGTATCATTCCCTACATTAACTGTTGGATAAGCCTTAACCTGTATATTTTTAGTGGCACTTGATGAACCACACTGGTTGATTGCATTTATCGTTATATTGTGTGAACCGGTAGTAGTGGTAAACTTTACATCAATTTCATTGTTTGCAGTATCCACTATGGTACCATTATTGGAACTCCAACTGTAATAAGTATTACTGCTAAATGGCACCTGATAGGAGCTGGTATCCCCCTGACAAACTACTAATGGCCCAGTAATAGCCACACTGGGGGCTCCAAGCACAACAATAGTATGCACAGGAGACCATGCCCCCACACATCCGTAATTAGTTTCCTGTATTTTAAAAGTAAGAGTTCCGGGACCACCCAGATTAACATATAATGAATTAGAATTTGCTCCTGATGGGGAAACAAAAGGGTTACCACCATTGATTCCGCTGCATATCCACTTATAGGTAGACATATCAAAATAACTGTACGGCTCAAACATCAACAATACTGTTTCACCAGAACAAAAAGTATCTTTCAATGGCAACCATGGATAAGGAAGGTTAAAATCGTAAGGGGCACCATAATCGTAGGAGCTTATAATCTGAGGAGTAGAACGAATAGCCCCTATAGTGACTCTTATAAGGGTACCAAGTGTATTATCCGGCTCTGTGCTGTTAGTTCCTACCACCCTCATATAGTTCATTCCGGTGGGAACACCAATTAGGGGCAAACTATCTTTACAGGGGACATGAACACTTAAGCTGGTATCATTAGTTGCCTGTACAGAGCCAAATATTCCATTAGCTCCTATTTGCCCGAAATGCATGGAGCTCAGCAGTTGAGTTGTGAAAACATTCCCAGGATTATATACAGCAGAATCAGTATATGTATTCACATCTATAGGAATTAAACCATCCAATCCATCCGGATCTACTGAACAATCCTGAACACAAAAATTCAAATCTAATTTGGTATTTGTAGTAATATCACATTGTCCTATACAAAAAGGCCCCCAGGCACTGCCCGTTGCAATCGGATTGCTGGATACAACACGAACGTAATAATTACACCCGGGTGGAACTTCAGGAATCTGGCCGGAAACAGAACCCGGATTAGAACCAAGCATAGGATCGTATGTTTCTGAATTTACAAATGTTCCAACAACTACAGGAGTTGCAGGAAATGCCCCTGTAGAATCCGAAAGCTCTGCGGTATATGTATTGAAGAGATATACACCGGTTGATGTAAAAGGAATATCAATTGCACTGCCAACACATACTGCATTGGTGTCAAAAGTAACTACCGGCTGCATTGTATTAATAACATTAGGACAATCAAGAATTGTAAAACAGGAACTTGCAATACCCGTTATAAATGGCTCAGGCGATGTTCTGTTAATTCTTATTTTATAACAGGTGCCTGGAGTTGCCCCATTAGGAAGCTGTATACTTAAAATACCCGAAGTCTGAGGATAAGAAATATTCATTACCCATGAGTTAAAAGTGCTTGGAAAGGTTCCACTGGAATTTGATAACTCTATACTATAGGTGCCATCGCATAAGGTATCTGAAAGATGATAGTATATTGTAAGGTAAGTACCCTGACAAACGGATGCAGGGTAAACACTGTCAACAGTAACTGTTATTGGATTAATGGTATTATAAGCTGCTACAATATTAATATCATCTATAGCAAAAGCCTCTGTATTTGGTGGCGAACCACTATCGTTTTCCCACCTGAAACCAAAGCGAAGATTGCCTGCATTACTAAATGCAGGAGAAGTAATATCTTCATATTTCCATTTATATTTATTATTATATTGACTCTGCCCTATTTGTATCCATGACCCACCGTTAACACTATAATATACTTTACCATAGGCTGTACCGGAACCGTCACAGAGGTAAAAAAAACTAAAATGCACAGAGTCCATGCCCAATGTGCATATTCCATCTGTCATATAAGCAAAATTATCGGAAGCGCTTGCCGGATCATAGTTGCAATTGGTAATTCCGGAAGCTATATCATAAATATGAAGATAATTGCTATAGGGGGCATAGGCTATAGTGCCGCTATAAGTGCTATCCTGGCGCATGGTATTGGGATAGGTTGGAACACCGCTATACTCATTGTTTACAATCCAACGGTTATTACCCATACCTGAACCGGGACCGGCTCCATTAAGTGTAAAAGTATTTCCACCGGTTTGGAAATCTTCCGTAAAAAGCTGGATATCCTGTGCCCTTATTAAATCGCTTGTAACAAAAAAATAAGTAACTATATAAAGGATTAATAGTTGTATACGCCTCATATTATTATTATTACACTTTATATTCATTTAAAAATAAAAGGCTAAGATATACAAAAAAAATTTCACAAATGATAACATTATTGAACTTAAAACTACTTTTTAAAGAATTTATGCAACTGTAATCAGGTGAAAAAAATATACCCAAACTTATTTTAGCTTAGCATTTTTTTATCAAAACCACTATTTTTATACAACTTTAAAAATCATTATATACTGAATCTTGGCAGATTTGCAAAAGCAAAACTGCTTAGATGCAGTTATACTGAGCGAATGAGTTTGCAATGGTTAGTGAGCTTGTCGAACTATTGCAAACTCATTCAGCCGGAGTATACTATTAATTGTAGTAAAAATACCATGAGTTTGGAAAAAAAACATTCAGAAAAAAACAAACAGGAACTTTCACATCCAATTCCCTCCCTGAATGGAACAGCGAAGGTATTGGAGAAAGACAATAACCCATTGAATGCATTTATAAGCAGCTTTAAGATACAAGCCTTATTATTGATATTATTTGGATTTGTACTTTATTTCAATTCATTCTATAACGAATATGCTTTGGATGATGGTATTGTTATTCAAAAAAATGAATATGTACAACAAGGTATACGCGGCATCCCAAAAATTCTGGGTACGGATGCCTATGACAGTTTTTATAAACAAATGAATGCCAAACAGCAGCTTTCAGGCGGACGATACAGACCTCTTTCTGTTGTTACATTTGCGCTTGAGCAGCAATTATTTGGAACAAAACAATCCAGCCGGATAACGGATAACAATGAGATTCCCAAAACACAAGCCGATGAAACATTGGCCTTTATAAGGCATATATTAAATGTGCTATTTTATATACTATCAGTAATAATCCTTTTTTATTTTTTACGGAGTTTTATTTTTAAGGAAACACCGGCTATTGCATTTATCACATCGCTTATTTTCCTTATCCATCCAATACACACAGAAGTTGTGGCCAATATTAAAAGCCGTGATGAGATATTATCTTTTTTATTTATTATACTCACATTTATTACTGTACTGCAGTACCAGCAAAGCAAACAAAAAAAATATATACTGTATGGATTGTTATCCTATTTCTTCGCACTGCTTTCAAAAGAATATGCTATCACGCTGCTGGTATTGATACCAATGCTGTTATATATAATTAGAAACAATACATTAAGAGAAAGCATTATAGCTACTATTCCCTTTCTTGTAGTTGCATTGTTGTACCTGTTTATTCGATTTTCTATTGTTGGAAAAGGCGGAAACATTGAAAATCCTGATGTTTTAAATAACCCATTCAAATATGCAACAACACCTGAAAAATGGGCAACCAAAGTTGAAGTACTGAGTCATTATTTGCGGCTGCTATTATACCCCCACCCTCTTTCCAGCGATTATTCATACAATACAATACCTTATACCAACTTCGGAAACGGCTGGGTCTGGGCATCTATTGTGATTCATCTTTCAATGATAGTCGCTACAATAGTGCTGTTTTTAAAAAGACATATTCTATCGTTTGCATTAGCCTTTTATTTATTTCATCTGTTTCTTGTTTCTAACTTATTTATGGACTTAGGCGCAACAATGGGTGAACGGCTTATCTACCATTCATCTTTGGGATTTTCAATAATATTGGCTCTGTTCTTATATTGGTTATTCGGGTATATCAAACAGCCCCCGATTAAAAAGACAATTGCTATTGTGTCCGGGCTATTAATTACCGGCTGGTGCACCGCAACTATAATTAAACGTAATACACAATGGAAGAATGATAACAGTCTTTTTATTGCCGATGCACAAACAGTTCCCAATAGCGCTTTAGTAAATGGAAACGCAGGAAAAGCCTTTATAGATATGTCTGAAAAACCAGAAAATAAGGCACAGGAAATGGAATTGTTAAGAAAAGCCATCTATCATTTAAATAAATCCACAACTATTCATAAAGAATATGTGAATGGTTATCTGAATATTGGCGTAGCTTACTTTAAAATAAAAAACTATGATAAAGCACGCGAAAACTGGGAAATTGCTAAACATATTTATCCCAATAATCCTTTTTTAAAACGAAACTTAAAACTCCTGGGCACCGTTTATTATAATGACGCCATGAAAATGGGTAGAAAACAACCCTATGAAGCCCTTAAATTATTAGAAAAAGCAATAGAAGCAGACCCTGGCAATTCTGATTATTGGTATAATCTGGGCGGAGTATGTTACACTATTGGTGATTTCGAAAAAGCAAAAAATGCCTGGACAAAAACACTTTTACTTAACCCCAACCATCAGGATGCAAAAAGAGGAATGGCTGCATTGCCAATAAAAACACAATAAATATTGTCCTATATTTATTGCAGAATTGAATGTAACAATTAATACTTTTACGCAAAATCATATACATCCATGAACAAGAAATTAAAACGAATACTAATATCCCTGGTTATAATAGTAGCTGTATGGTTGGGAGCCTGCCTTGCACTGCTTATTATATCTCCGAAGCTGATTTTTAAAACCGCAAAAAGTAAGAATACCGAACTTCACATACAGCCTGTTCAGCAATTCAGAACAAACACAGCAGGAGATAGTATTGATATTTTATGGATACCCAATGATACTGCAAAAATTACCTATTTATATCTTCATGGCAATATAGGCCGGCTTACCAAGGTTATAGATGACCTTCATCCCTATGGAAATATTTGTTCACCTGCATACCCAGGTTATTCAAAATCGAGCGGTATACCTAACACTGAGAATACATATGAAACAGTGGATATTGCTATTAATTTTTTAAAAGAAAAGAATATTGATTTAAAAAATGTGATTGTTCTCGGTCATTCACTGGGAGGGTCGCCTGCTATGTATGCCGCCTGTAAATATCCTGAACTCAGAAAAGTAATTACAGTTAATACTTTTTACAGCATCACCAAAATGTGTGAGGAACAATATAAAATTCTTTGTTTATTCAGCGGAAGCATCCTTAACACTGCATCATTAGCCCCCGAGGCAAAAGCCCCTATTATAATATGCCATACTCCCGCAGATAGCCTGGTTCCTTTTGAACAGGGAGAAATGTTATTTAAAATAGTTGGTTCCCTTCAAAAACAGTTTAGAAAAATTGGCGGAATTCATGGAGTATTTAATATGGAGGAGGTATTGAAGTGATAAAGTTGCTGCTACCTTTGCTATGATTATATACTATTCTAATTTCTTTTGTTAAAGTTTTACTGCATTCCTCTCGCTTTGAGGATTTGCCATTGAGCCAAGCATAATAGGAGCTAATAAAAATTAGCCACTTTAACCAATCCTTTCAGATTAAGTATTCTTATTTTTCTGCCCTCTGTTTCAATCAATCCTTCGTCTTTGAAGCTATGAAGCAAACGAACGAGAGTTTCAAGAGCTACACCAATAATATTGGCAAGATCTTCGCGGGGCAAAACAATTTCAACAGGAGTATTCTCCTGCCCTTTTATTTTATACTTGTCTTTCAAAATCAATAAACTCAGCGCAAGACGTTCTCTTACTGATTTATGTGCAAACGCAGCTATACTATTGATAAGCACACCAAACTCATGACTTAAATTAACCAAAAGTTTTCTGGAAAGCTCAGGTGAATGATCCAACAAAGTAAAAAAATCTTTTTGAGGAAGAAAACTCACAAACGATTCTTCTAATGCAGCAGCTGAGTCAGGATAAGATTCGCCACAGAGCAAGGCCGGATATCCAAATAACTCTCCTTCATTACAGACATAAATTATCTGCTGTTTACCTTCCTGGTCGGCCTTATATTTTTTTACTTTCCCCTTGTTCAAATAATAAATACCATTGGGAAAAGTTCCTTCCACAAAAATATTTTGACCACGTTTGTATTTATGAGGAATAAATTTTGATTCGAGATATTCCAACTCCTCAGCTGGTAACCCTTCCAATACCGAATTACTTCGGAAATGAAATTTATCTATAGGAAAATTTACAGGCATTATCAATTACAAAAATAGCAAATACAAAGCTTTTAATACAGCTTTTTTAAAAAAGTTGATTTAAATCAACTTTTTTCACCTATTCTTCTCAAAGAATATTTAAAACCAGAAGGGTAACTTTGATTATCAAAATTGCTTGAATGGAAATAATAAAGGAAAGCAATGTAAAATCAAAACAAAGATACCAAAGTAATGGCTGAAAGATCATCCATAGGGTTTGAATTAATCAAACAGGCTGTAAACAGGCTAAAGAGATTAGGTTTTAGGAATGTGAATGAAAATAACATTACAACGGATGAGGTATACAGCTTCTATTTTTTTAAAATGTTAAAGGAAATGCTGGGCGAAAGCCAGGAAAAAGATGAAGCAATACAACAATTACTGGAAATGGTAAATAATCATATAAGCCCAAATTCAAAACAGAAAAATAAAAAAAGTCAGACCTGCTAATACATATCACCCATTCTCAGGATTGAAACAATCTAAAAAGTGAAAAAACATGATACACCACCGGGAAATGATTCTTAAAGGGATTATTCAGCTTCGAGAAACAGATGCTGTTGAACCCTTAATTGATAGTGCTTTGACAAAACTGGCAGAAAACGGAGTTCATCCCTTTATATTAGTCCGTTTTATTGATAAACTAAAAATAGCACTTGGTGAATTAAAAGATAACGATATAAATGAACATGAAAAAAATAATGTCATACAAGCACAGAATGTGCTTGAAAATTACGACACAAAAAAAATAACCGGATTGCAAATCTCTTTAAACCGGAAAAAGCAATAATAGCCAATAGAATTGTTACTCTTATATTTTATTTAATGGCTACACAAGCAGATAGCAGCGAAGAAAAAATAATACATTTATTAAAGCATTATTTACCTTCACAATTTCCATTAAAGGATTTTATTCATCACAATACGTTACATGCCTTTCAGCATGATCCGTTTCATATAGCTTTACACAAAGCGTCTGAACTATTCGGCTACAAAACATATTTGCGGCTTGATGAATATCGACAGCTTTTTAAAGATGGAAGAATTAGTGTCGAAGTTTTAAAAAAAATTATCAGCGAAAAAAAAGGAGAGGCAACTATCGATCAGTGGTTCTCCATACTTTTAAATAAAACAGTTGATACAATTATACATTCACGTATCGGAAAAGTACGTAATGAATGGAAAAACTTCTATAAATTCAACCTCTCTAAACAAACACATCCGATTTTATTCAGGATCATTGGTAATTACATAGACCAGGGGATAGCGATACAACCTTTTCCAGTGGCAGATAAAGGTTTTTTAGAGTCGATTCGTGTATTAGAGAAAACCGGTTCATTAGGACTTTTTAAAAACACCAGGGCCAAAGCACTTTTATTTAGTTCTTCCTGCGAAATAAATAAATTACTGCAAATAATTTTAGGTGACGAATCATTGTTTGAGCACTACCTGTTTGATCAGCAATTTGAGCATCCCGGCTGGAGCGGCATGGTAAGTGTCCTGGAAGACAATCCCGGAACATTGTTAGACAGAAGAAATATTTCACTAAAAGATTTTATACTGTTTGAGCTACTTTTAGAAATCGATGCCCTCGATAGCAAATTTGGTGAAAACTGGTTGCCATTAGGTATGAGGATGCGGACCAAATCTATTGGTCTTTTTGCTGAACTTTGTGAAAATGAATTGTACGATATATTTACACTATGGCATGAAGCATTTGAGTGGTCTTACTATGACCATATCTTAACTGGGCTTCAATATACGACCAGGCAAAGAAATCATGAAAATAACAAAACATTCCAGGGGATATTTTGTTTAGATGACAGGGGATGTTCATTAAGAAGGTATCTGGAGAAAACAGATAAAAACTGTGAAACGTACGCAACAGCAGGCTTTTTTAATGTTGAATTTTATTTCCAGCCCAAAGGTGGAAAATTTTATACTAAATTATGTCCGGCACCACTCACACCAACATTTATCATTAAAGAAGAAAGTATAAAAGACAAAAGAGACAAAGATGTTCATTTTTCCAAACAAACACATGGGTTAGTGGCAGGGTGGGTCATCACACAAACCATTGGTTTCTGGTCTGCATTAAAATTGCTGAAAAATATTTTCAGGCCATCCTTAAGTTCTGCGATGAGTTATTCTTTTCATCACATGGATAAAAATGCTTCACTTACAATTGAAAACAAAAACCCTAATGACAAGATAGACGGATTGCAGGTGGGTTTTACCATTGAAGAAATGGCCGACCGGATAGAGGGGCTTCTAAAGAGCATAGGACTAGTAAATCATTTTGCTCCGCTTGTTTATATTGTAGGACATGGGGCAAGCAGTGCAAACAATACTTACTATGCAGGATATGACTGTGGAGCCTGTTCCGGAAGGCCAGGCTCTGTGAATGCTCGTGTTGCTGCATATATGGCTAACAATATAAAAGTCAGAGAATTATTAAAACTGCGCGGAATTAATATTCCAAAGACTTCACAATTTCTGGGTGCGTTACAAGATACAACCCGTGATGAAATTGAATTTTATGACGAATACATATTATCAGCCGAAAACGAAAAAAATCATGAAGCAAATAAACATATTTTTTTAAATTCGCTTACCAGCAATGCTAAAGAAAGAGCCAGAAGGTTTGTGCTGATGGATAATAAAAAAGCAGCAGAGGAAGTTCACAAGGAAATAAAGTTACGTTCTGTATCTTTATTTGAACCAAGGCCCGAATATAATCATGCAACCAATTCACTTTGTATAATTGGCAGAAGAGAAGTTAGCAGCCATCTGTTTTTAGACAGACGTTCATTTCTTAATTCTTATGATTACCGCATTGATCCTGAAGGAAAATACCTGCTTGGTATTTTAAAAGCCGTTGCCCCGGTATGTGGAGGCATTAACCTTGAATATTATTTTTCAAGGGTTGATAACCAGCGATTAGGAGCCGGTTCAAAATTACCCCATAATGTAATGGGACTAATAGGTGTAACTAATGGAGCTGATGGTGATTTGCGCACGGGCTTGCCACAACAAATGATAGAGATACACGATCCGCTTCGTTTATTAGTCATTGTTGAACATTTCCCCGAATTATTATTAGATGTCATCCGGCAGCATGAACCTACTTATGAATGGTTTAACAATAACTGGATTCATCTTATTGCGATACATCCTGAGAATAAAACATTCTATCATTTTAAAGACGGCTGTTTTACAATCTACAAGCCTTCCCAACAAACCCTTAAATCTCTTGACGATATTGAAAAAATTATTGAATCCGAAAGTGAAAATATTGAACCGATACTTTTGAAATAATAACAGCGATGCAGCCCAATTTACTTATACAGTTTTTTTTACTTATTCCATTAACAGGTTTTATAATAAGTTTATTCATTCCTTCCCAGAAGGAACTGTTTTTATCCCGTGTAGCTACAGTTGTTTCCGGGCTCAATTTATTCTTTCTTTTGTTTTTTCTGACGTTATGGCTCTGGAATGGACATCCTTCGCTCAATATAAAAGAAATCAGTGTTTTCAGGGATAGTGGCTACGAGTTCCTTATCGATTTGTATTTTGATAAGATTACGGCCTTATACTTATTTGTAGGAGCTCTGCTTACCTTTCTTATTAGTATATATAGTCGCTACTACCTGCATCGCGAAACGGGATACAAACGCTTCTTTAACACAATTTTGTTTTTTTATTCCGGGTATAATGTTACGGTTCTCTCCGGAAATTTTGAAACCCTTTTTATTGGGTGGGAAGTCTTGGGAATTTCATCTTTTCTTCTTATTTCATTTTACAGGGATCGTTATCTGCCATCACGCAATGCAGTAAAAGTGTTTTCAGTATACCGTATAGGTGATGTAGGTATTCTGCTGGCAATGTGGGCAAGCCATCACCTGTGGCACGAAAACATCACTTTTTTGAAACTTAATAATTATGAGTTAGTACATGAGCATTTACAGGGACATTCAGGTATTGGAATATTTATTTCCATGATGTTGCTTGTAGCAGCAGCCGCTAAATCAGCCCAATTGCCTTTTTCTTCATGGCTTCCAAGAGCAATGGAAGGGCCTACACCATCCAGCGCTATATTTTATGGGTCATTATCTGTTCATTTCGGAGTTTTTTTACTACTCAGAACATTTCCATTTTGGGAGCATCAGTGGATAGTAAGGATAATTATCGGTTTATTAGGATTCGCTACAAGCATTGTAGCAATAAGCATCAGCAGGGTTCAATCATCTATTAAAACACAAATTGCATATGCTTCCATTGCACAGATAGGATTAATTTTTATTGAGATAGCGTTGGGATTAGAAAACATTGCACTGCTCCATTTTGCCGGCAATGCATTTTTAAGAACATATCAATTATTAATTTCACCTTCTGTAATTACTTATTTAATACGTGAACAGTTTTATAATTACAAACCCCGAATTACTACAACGGGGAATTCTTTTCTGAAGCGATTAGAATATACCTTCTACCTTTTAAATGTGAGGGAATGGGATTTAGATACGTTCACTAATAAAATTATTTTTACTCCTCTTAAAAGGCTGGGACGAAAACTTGATTTCCTGACATACAGAAATGTATTTTATTTTATACTACCAACCTATGCTTTTTGCTTTTTTTTGTTTGCTACATCCAGGCATATACCGGAACAAATCAGTCAGTATCTTCCTTCCGTATTTTCATTTACAGGCTTGCTTATGGTACTTAAATCATTTTCCGAAAGAAAGTATCCGAGATTGGCCTGGCTCTTAGTAATATTTAATCATTTATGGACTGTTCTGGCAATTTCATTCAATGAAAAGTTCAGTTTTAGCCATTCTTTAATTTATTTATCCGGAATAATAATTTCTGGAATTGCAGGATTTATCTGCCTGCAAAAATTAAAAAATGCAGAACCTCACTTTTTTGACCTTAATCAATACTATGGACATGTATATGAATATCCCAAATTAGCGTTCATTTTTTTACTTTGCTGTTTGGGATTAATGGGTTTTCCGATAACATTATCATTTATTGGGGAAGATCTTTTATACAGTCATATCCATGAAGATCAGTTTTTTCTTGCTTTTTTTAATTCCCTCAGTTTTATAATGGGTGGAATAGCCTTAATACGTACTTATGCACGATTGTTTTTAGGTCCACATATTAAAACATACCATGAAACAGCAATAAAAACAGGTTAAATAGAGTAACGGTGAATATATACTAAAAAAGTGCAAACAAATTATTTAAAATCAGTTAGTCCATTTAAAAAAGGAACAAAGCTATATAGCATTATCAAACTAAAATGTCCGAGATGCCAGGAAGGAAATCTTTTTCTTGTCAGGAATCCCTATAACCTCAAAATGTTTGATAAAATGCCGGATAAATGTTCTGTTTGTGGAGAAGACTTTATAAGAGAATCAGGTTTTTACTGGGGAGCAATGATGATAAGCCATGCCACAACTACTCTTTTAGCAGTAATTATTCATCTAGTTGTTTATACCTTTTATGGATGGGAAATTGCTCCAAATCTTATAGCTATCATCACTATTTTTATTATACTCCTACCCATTATATTTAGAAGCTCAAGAGCTATCTGGATTAACTTTTTTGTGAGCTACGATCCTGATTTTAAAGAAAAAACTAATAAAACAATGTAGCTAATTTGAGAAATGTTTGCTGAGTGAATGAGTATTGATATGAAATACTCATTCACTCAGCAAACCAAAATCTATATATTAATTACAACATCCTGGTTCACAACAATTGGTTTCTTTGGGTTTATCAGCGTAAACAGTGATACTGAATATTCCGGTTTTACTATTCTTGTACGCATTCATTTCCTGAGCAGATAAATAGTTAGAAAGAATATCATCAGGTATAATAATCACTTTTTCTTTCTGAATTTTCACATTGACAAACCCTGCCTCTTCAATTATTTTCAAGTATTTATCCTTTTGTATGGCTCCTGCAACACATCCTGCATACATTTCGCTTGCTTTTTTCAGGTTCTCAGGCAACTCTCCAATAAGAACTACATCCGATACACTGAAGTGTCCATTTGTCTTCAATATTCTGAATACTTCTTTAAACGCTTGTTCTTTATTGGGTACAAGATTAAGCACACAATTGCTAACTACAACATTTGCGCGATTAGCAGAAAGTGGGATTTTCTCAATATCTCCATAACGAAACTCTACGTTAGTGAATCCTAATTTTTCTGCATTTGCTCTTGCTTTTTCAATCATTGCTTCAGTAAAGTCAACACCTATTACCTTGCCTCCTTCACCAGTAATTGCCCTTGCAACAAAACAATCATTACCTGCGCCTGAACCCAAATCAACCACGGTATCACCTCTTTTAATTAATGCAAATTCAGTTGGTAAGCCACACCCCAGGCCTAAATCGGCATCTGCATTATAGCCTTCAAGCCCGGCATAATCATCATTCATAATGTTATATACTTCATCAGAGCAACATCCTGAACCGCAGCAGGAAGCTTGATTCTGCTCTTTGCTTTGTAAAGCAATATCACTGTATTTCTCTTTTACAAGTTGTTTGAGCTTTTCATTAGTTTCCATAGTTCTTATTTTTACTATTAATTATATCGCAATATTTATATGTTTTATTAATCGCAAAATTACGATAAATTTTAATATGCTGCAATGCTTTTAGTATAACTTTTTAGATACTACTGGAAAATTTAAAATATACCAGGCAGATGGTTTTAAAATTGGTATTGGATTATACTTCTCCTTTTTCTCTCCCGGAAGGTTCTTTTTCTGTATTTGTTGCAGTCTCTCTTTCTATTTCTTCTGATGGTTCAATTCTGCAACTTCCGAGAGTGGAACCCTTAGCATCTTTAACATACAGAGTAGAACCCTGAGTACCTGAAGGCTCAATTTCAAATTGGACTTTACCACTTGCGTCTTTAATCTGTAATGTTGAGCCAGAGCGTTCAGTGCAATAAAGTAATTGTCCTTCCGGATTTCTAAATTCGGGATTCATTTTTTCAAATTCCTGAATACTCTTTTTTTCCTGATTCATTTTTTTCTTTTTTTAAGATTAATATTTTTTTTAATTGTACAATCTTCAATACCAATGTTTGTACCTGAATCAGATAAACCAGTTATTCATAAATAAACATAAGAAAATTCTTTTGCGAGATAATTACATAAAGCTATCTACATAGGATATTTTATTCTCGTTTTGGGGAAAAACAGGAACATTATAGAAATGTTATATTGATAGCGACTTATGAGAATTTTCTTTTTAGAGAAAAATACGGCCTGTTTAATAAATTCTTTCTTTTATCATACTGAACCTAAAAAGCATTCTTTCACTTTACCAAAATTTCTTTATTATCATTCAGCTTGGTTGTCATGAATAGTACTTATGGCACAATTGTTCTTAATGAAAATAGTACTGTAATTATTTTATTCATTAACCTAATAAAAAAGAAAAAATGGCAACAACATTAAAAATTAAAGAAAATTGGAGTGATATTAAAAAAAATCTGAAAAAGGAATATCCGGAACTGAACGACAAAGATCTCACCTATAAAGAGGGGAAAGAAAATGACTTGGTTGTTCGTCTTCAAGAAAAACTAGAAAAAAAAAGAGATCAAGTAATTGATATTATTAATAAAGCTCAGAAAGAAATAAGTAAATCAGAACATCAAAAAGAAACAACGGCAAAAGCAAAAGAGAGAAAGGAAAAACATCCTGCAGAAATGGAATGGCAGGAAGAAGAATAAGTTTAAAATTAAAAATTTGAGGAACCCTTTTTATACAGGGGGGCAAGATAATATCCCCCCTTTTTTAATATTATTACCACAAAGGCAGCATTTACCGGGATTTTATGTCGCTGTATAATTGAGTGATTTTTTCCTTCTGTGCTTTATCATTCTCTAACTTCCTTTGGATAGTGCTTATTTCCGGGTTATTGGCTTTCATTCCTTTTAATTTTTCTGTATTGTCAGCAATTCGTGCTTCATACATTGTTATCAATTCTCTGATTGTTTTTTTTGCATAGTAAGCTACCCATTTACTCTCAGAATCGCTTTGGGCAATATTTTTCAATAGCTGAACACCGGAAATAACCGTTTCGTTTTTAATATCCCGCTGTAAAAATAGGCCATACAGACTTACAAAGCCGATCCTTGAATAGCTGGTAAATTTATTTTCTGTATTTATAAAAAATTTATTGTTGTCATCAGAACCATAATTAGCATATAAATCAGCAATTGCAAAAAGAATATCCATACTTTTTTCTTCCTCGTATTTCTTTGCCAGCTTTAAACCTTCCTGGGGACTTAGTTTTGCCAGAGCAGACAATGCCATTCCTATGACATTATATGACCTGTCGTCAAGTGCATTCTCATAAACAGCTTTCAAATCCTCATCCTTATATTCAGACGATAAATAGTTAATAGCAACGCCTCTTACGGCAGCCACCCTATCTATTTTCGCCATTTTTATCAACTGTTCCCTGATTTGTTTTTTATAACGGCCTTCCGCTACCTTTAGGTGTATGATTGCATCAATACGTAATTTCCAGAAAGGATCATTTAATGCTGCCATAACAACTTCAGCAGCCAGCGAATCCTCTGTGTATTCTGCTATAGCATTCAATGCTTCAGAACGGTCAAGATAAAGAGGGCCATTCCTATATTGAAAGGCCTGCTCATCAATTGTTTTTGATTCATACTTGACACAAAGAAGCGCTTTATCAGCATCTGCGTTTACCCAATAGGGAGGTAATGCTGCATCAAACTCAAAGGTTTCGTCTACTTTGGTTACTGTAATTTTATGATGATCTTTTTTACCACGGGAATATATATCAATATACATAGGAAGTTTAAACAATGGTGTTTTTGTTAAATCTTGTGTTTGAACTATCTGAACTTTTTGTTTTTTATGAATGGTGTCATAATGTGTTTTTATCAATAATACAGGGTGGCCGGACGACAGGAACCATTGATTGAAAAACCAGTTCAGATCTTCACCTGTAACCTGTTCAAAAGCTAAACGAAGATTGTGAATTTCTACAGATGAAAATTTATTTGTTTCCAGGTATAATTTTAAAGCTGCAAAAAAAGCTTCATCACCTACATATTTGCGCAACATATGAAGCACTTGTCCTCCTTTGTTATAGCTATGACCATCAAACATATCTTCTTTATCTTCGTATTGATAGCGAATCAGATTAACCTGTTTGCGCGATGCCTCTCTCAGATATCCGTTCCGTGAGTCTTCGCTTAACAAATCTGCTTCTTCTGTACCATATTTATACTCTTTCCATAAATATTCGCCATAGGTAGCAAATGATTCATTTAGTGGCAGGTTGCTCCATGATTCGCAGGTTACCAAATCACCAAACCATTGATGAAATAATTCGTGTGAAATAACATCCTCATAATCTTTGTCTAAAAGCTCCCTGTCGGTACGCTGTAAATATTCACCATGTAGGGTTGCTGTTGTATTTTCCATCGCTCCTGAAACATAATCGCGCACCACTACCTGTGAATATTTGTTCCAGGCAAATTCCACTCCCAGCTTATTCGAAAAAAATTCAAGCATCTCAGGAGTATTGCCAAATATATTTTTTACATAAGGAGCATACTCTTTTTCCAGGTAATAGCTAACTTCTTTATCGCGCCACCGGTCTTTTACAACTGCAAAATCACCTATTGCCATCATCACTAAGTAAGGAGCATGAGGCAAATCCATTCGCCAGCAGTCGGTACGCGTACTATCGCCATTGTCACTCGAAAAAATCAACTCACCATTTGAAAGAGTCGCATATTTTTTATCTACTGTGATATATATTTCATCAGTCATCCGTTCATTGGGACGGTCAATGGTAGGAAACCAGACAGAATTGGACTGGGTTTCGCCTTGTGTCCATATTTGCTGAGGTTTATCTTTTTCTTTTCCTTCAGGATTAATAAAATAAAGTCCTTTATCATCTTTAATAGCATCGCTTCCTCCCTTTTTTTTCAGCTCATTAGGTTTAGCCACATAGTCAATAAATACCGTATATTGTTCGTTTTTTTTATATTCTTTATCCAGCTTAATTTTTATTACATCATTTTCATATACATATTCCAGTGGCTGCCTGATTTCTGTTATTTCTTCAGATTGTTCCAAATCATTTTTGTTTTCACTTTTCCGTTTTTCAGGAGCTTTAATTAAAGAAACCTCTCTGAGTTCCATTCCTCTTGCATCCAGCTCTAATGTTGATGTAGGATAGAAATAGGGTTTTATTGTAATGGTTGCCTTACCATATAAATATTGTTTTGCCCAGTTAAAACTTACATCCAGCTTAGTATGTATTATATCATTAATGCGGGTGGCTGAGGATTGGTACTGGCGGCCTTCTGCTGTTGTTATTTCAAGGGTATCTAAATTAATAGCATCATACTTAGCAACACCATCGGTTTTTGACTTTTTAAATAAATTACAGGAATTAAATACAAGGAGTATTATAACTGGTATAAAGGAGCGATATTTTGAAATCATTTTAAAGCATTTTAGAAAGGCCAAAGGTTATGAAAATATTACGGATTTCAAATTTTTTGGGAGAAACAACTCATAACTTTGCTTATGGCATGCATCAATATGAGCCTGATAGTTTTCTAAAGAAGTATTCTGTTAAAATACTATAGAAATAGTATGAATATTCTTGATGAACATACTTAAAAAAAATTACATTTGTACTTATGCTAAAAGTAAAAGTAAACAACAAAAAGGAACACCAGATTGTGTTTGAGAGTGCTGCCAATGGAGTCATTGATGGCACATCTTTTTCATGGGATATGATTGAAGTAAAAAATGGCAGTTTTCATGTAATAAAAGATGCCAGGTCATATACTGTAGACATAATTAAAACTGATTATGCAGAGAAAAGCTTTATAGTGAGTGTAAATGGACATAAATACCACCTACAGGTAAAAGATAAATACGATGAGCTGTTAAAAAGCCTTGGATTGGATAATCTTAGTGCCAGTAAAGTAAACGAAATGAAGGCACCTATGCCGGGTCTTGTGTTAGATGTTAGGGTTTCAGAAGGGGAAGCTGTACAAAAAGGAGATCCTGTTATTGTATTGGAAGCAATGAAAATGGAGAATATCATCAAATCGCCTACAGATGGAATCATAAAAAAAATAAGTATAAAAAGGGGAACGGCCGTAGAAAAAAATCAGGTACTGGTTACCTTTGTATAAACTACTATAAAAGGTAATGGAAAACACTAACTCCCGCAGGGATTTTTTAAAGAAATCAGCAGCACTTGCCTTAGGAACCATTGCAGCTACTGCCGTTGTCAACAATACATTATTTGCCAATACTCAAAATACTACTCTTGAAAACTACCTTTTACCTGGTGGTGATAGATTTACATTGTCTGTATTACCTTACACTTATGATGCATTAGAGCCCCACATTGACAAGCTGACAATGGAAATACACCATAGCAAGCATCATCAGGCATATGTTACGAATTTAAACAAAGCATTGGAAACTATTGATAATTCTATATTAGGCAGCAACTATACATTTGAAAATATTTTCGATAAAATAGAGAAATTACCAGTTGCTATCCGCAACAATGCTGGCGGGCATTATAACCATTCTTTATTTTGGATATTAATGAAACCCAATGGAGGCGGACAGCCTAAAGACAAATTGGCGGCCGCCATTAATACTTCTTTCGGATCATTTGACGAATTCAAAAAGAAGTTTACGGAAAGTGCCATGAACCGGTTTGGTTCGGGATGGGCCTGGTTAGTTTTAAATAAGAGTAAATTAACAATAACCTCAACAGCTAATCAGGATAATTCTTTGATGAATGTATCAGGTATTGAAATTAAAGGAACTCCTATTCTTGCACTTGATGTGTGGGAACATGCTTATTATTTAAAAAACCAAAACCGCAGAGCCGATTATATCACCTCTTGGTGGAATATAGTTAACTGGGATGCTGCAGAATCACTCTTCAATACAGCTTCAAAATAATTTTCAGTGCTTGGTGGCAATTAAATTTTAGCCACTATCCCGATAGCTATCGGGGCACTAAAACACCAAATTCCACCAATATTTTTTGAAATTTCCATATACTATTTATTAGACATTAAACTCTTATATAATCTAATATTATTAGCTTTGTTCTATTAGAGTTTTCAGATTCGACTGATACACTATTTTTTTTAGTATAGAGAATTAGTTCTTTTGAATTTAAAACGGGTAAGCCGAAAACCGCAAGAGTAGGCATAATGATAATAATAAATAATTATAGCTATGAAAAAAATCATTGTAAGTTTTGTTTTATTATGCCTGCTGTTTGTAGGCATTTCATCTATTAATGCCCAGGAATTAAGAAGTTCATCGGGTAGCAGTACAGGTAAAATTGATTCTGACGGAACTATCAGGAATGGTTCAGGAAGCAGCGTGGGTAAAATAGATTCTGATGGAACCATCAGAAACAATTCGGGCAGCAGTATCGGAAAAATAGATTCTGATGGAACTATCAGAAACGGCTCAGGCAGCAGCATTGGAAAAGTTGAATCTGATGGCACAGTTAGAAATAGTTCCGGCAGTAGTATAGGAAAAGTTGAATCAGGAGGAACCGTTAGAAACAGTTCCGGCAGTAGCATTGGAAGTGCAAATGGTGTGAAAAAAGAATGGGCTGCTGTAGTATTTTTCTTTTTTTCTTTTTAGATTAACCCCTAACTCCGCTTAAATTACCCCGTCTATTATTTAAAAGTGAAAAAAAACCAACAAAAACATGCATTTATTGTTTTTTTTGTATTAATTTTGAGCAACCTAATTAAGTAGCTT
>JAHEXZ010000150.1 GCA_023251835.1 Bacteroidota bacterium
CCTGATACTACTATTTTGCAGGCTGTTGGCTTTGGCGATACATTAACTCATAATGGCGTACAATACACCAATCAATCACCTGAAGCCCGGTATTCCATAACTAACCGCAAATGGTTCTTGGGTTATACATTTAAAGGTGGAGCTAATTATAATATAAACGAACATCAAAATGTATTTTTAAATTTAGGTTACCTTCAAATGGCACCGCGTTTCGCTTTGGTGTTTACCTCTACTAACCAGGAAAATACAAAAACTCAAATGCAGCATGTTATTGCTGTTGAAGGTGGATATGGAGTAAAATATCAAAAATTTGCGGGTAATGTGAATTTGTATTACACCACATGGAAAAATAAACCACTTTCTGATTTTCCTACTTTCAGAAGTCCGGATGGTGATTTTTATTATAAATGCAATGGCTTAAATGCTATTCATAAAGGCATTGAGCTGGATTTTATATACAAACTTCTTAAAAATCTGGATGTGGAAGGAATCGCTTCTATTGGTGACTGGACAACAAAAACAGAGGACTTGGTATATTTGTATGACTTAAATACAGATCTGCCAACAGACACTGTTTATTTTAGCGCAAAAGGAATACATGTGGGTGATGCTGCTCAGATTCAACTTGGAGGAAGCATTCGGTATGAATTCATTAAAAATCTATATGTAAAAGCACGCTACACTTACTTTACTAAAAATTATGCAAATTTTAACTTGCTAGACTTAGGCATCAGCTATAATACAAATGGAACAGTAAAAACGGATAACCGTGATCGAGAATCATGGAAAATGCCTGATTATGGATTGCTGGACTTATTTGCTGGATATGATTTTAAGTATTGGAAATTAAAATTCACCTTTACTGCTGGCATTACAAATGCCTTAGATATCATATATATGACGGACGCAACAAACGGAGCCAATTTTGATGCGAATACAGCACTGGTATATATTGGTATGGGCAGGCGCTTTAATACCGGATTAAAAATCACTTTCTAATTATACTGAGCAAATGAGTTTGTAAGTTTTGCAAACCCGATAGCTATCGGGTCATTCTGCCGAAGTATATATTGCCCTTATTTGGGGAAATTCGTCAAAAAAACATCAAATAAATAGTTGAATTCACAAAAAATTCCATCCATCATTTTTTATAAAGCACATATTGTATGGTAGGTAAAGGAACTTCGTAAAACCCAGATAGTTGAAGCGAATCAAGAAAAGTGGAAGAACAATTTTTTTTATCTAATAACACATAATGCGTGTTTTTATAAGAGGCGGGTATCAACTCATGGTATCTTTGTATATATGCAATAAATTTCCAGTCTTCTTCACATTCATGACAAAGGCCTATTTGTTCACCTTTGGGAATATAGAGTGTAAACTGCTTTATATCATGAATTAAATCTGCATCTCTGCCAACCGTACCTATTTTAGAACCTAAATAATACAAACTCACTACCGAAGCCAAAACAAGTGAGCCGTTTAAAATCTTCCTTTTAAAACCTGTGCTATATGAGTGTTGTACTAAGGAATAAAAAAGAGGAGCTATTATAAGGGCTGCAGCAATGGCAAAATAAGGAATGGAAGGTATAAGATAAAATGCACGTTGCTTAACACTTACCATCAGGGGTACCGATGCAGACAAACCAACCAACAGGAAAAAGAATGCATCCTTTTGTCCCCGCATTATATACTGAATCTTACCGGGTTTGCGATAGCAAAGGCGGTTAAGTGCAGTAATACTGCGCGAATTCGTTTGCTGATTTTTTGCAAGCGGTTCGGCTGAGCTCACCGAAGCCTCGTTCAGTCGAGGTATATTACTTGTTTTTATTTTCAACAACCTTCCCGTAAAAAAAACAATAAAACCAATAATGATAGCAGGGATAAGCTGTATTAACATATCGGAAATGATTGTAAAACGACCAAGTACAGAATCTACTTTTTCACGTTTACCAGCAAGAGCTGCAAAAAGCTGGTTGTCTAAATAATAAGTTAAATATGCTCTTGGCTGAGGATATTGCCACAAAATAAAATAAAAAAGTACCAGCATTGATACCAATAGCAAAGTCCATAGCATCACCATAGAAAACCTGGGTTTTCTGAATACAATATAATAAATCATCGGTACGCCAATAGGGAAAAAGCCTACAACGCCTTTTGTCATAGAAGCAAGAAATAACAAACATCCCGCAGCTAAAAAATTATAGAAACTATTTGTTTTTTGTAAACCGTTATACATAAGTATAACGGCAAACAAATCAAATAAAGCAAGTGTAGTATCAAGCAGGTTATTAGGGTAACCCCAGACAACAATAGGGGATATATTCCATAGCAGCAACGGCAACCAAAAAACCGAATTATATTTTTCATCCTTTTTAATTTTTCTCCATAGCACTGCTATAGATAGCAACGTAAATAACCATATTACAAGAGAATAAATTTTTTCAGTATAATATTCATTGCCAAACATTTTAAAAAACAGGGCTTCCATCGCTATCATTAAAGGAGGGTGATCCCAAAACGGACCGGTATAAAAAGGCTGCCAGAAGCTGGCTTTGCCTATAGCCAGATTTCTTGCCAGAGAGGCATAGGTTAACCCATCAAAAAACATTCCTTCAGGAATCAGCCTGTCAAGAAAAATTAACAACAGAAATAATATGGTACAAACTAAAAACGGACGGTTAAACCTGTTTTCACGATTCATTATAATAAGAGTAACTCTATATAAGAAGAAAGATTTGCGCAGTTCCCGTGAAATCTGTTTTTATTTATCTATCTTAAACTTACCAAGACTTTTATCTCTTTCGTCTTCAAAAATCTCGAGCATGGGCTCCTGCATAAATTCTTTCGTAATCAGCCGCTTTTCGAGAGATAACAGAATAGATGGCAATAACAATAAATTAGTAATCAATGAAACCAAAAGTGTTATTGATATTAAAATACCCAATGCTACAGTGCCTCCAAAGCTGGAAGCAGCAAAAATGGAAAAGCCAAAAAATAAAACAATGTTTGTGTAAACCATACTTAAACCGGTTCCCTTGATAGTTGCAGAAACAGCATTTGCTATATTGCCTGATTTTTTTCTTTTCAACTGGTTTCTATATTCTGCCAGTATGTATATGGTTCCGTCAGATGCTATTCCAAAAGCAATACTAAATACAAGAATAGTAGTAGGTTTTATATAGATATCCATAAAACCCATGATGCCGGCTGTTATTACCAATGGTATCAAACATGGCAATTTTGATAATACGATAATTGATATTGATCTGAATAAAATGATACCCAACACAAGAATAATGAATATCTCTATTCCCAAACTGATAAACAAATGATGAAATAAATAATCATTTCCTTTCAGAAAACGCATACTATGCCCGGTAATAGCAACAGTATATTCATTGGAATCAAAAATAGAATCTACTTTAGGTTGTATCTTTGCAAGCAGTTTTTTCATCTCCACAGAACCTATATCTTTCATTTGATAGCTAACACGGGTACGCTGCCTGGTGGTATCAATAAATGCTTTAAAACGTTCATTTCCTTCACCCAATGAAGTTGTATAATCTGTAAGCTTTTGTAATTCCATAATACCTGGCAAAGTAAAATATTTAGGTTTACCATCCCTGTATGCCTGGTAAGCAAACTTTACAAATTCAAGAGTAGAGATAGGATGAGTAAACTCTTTATAATTACTCATCATCTTTTCCAAAGCCTTTATTTTGTATAATGTTTTAGCATTATCTGCAAAAACACCATTTGGCTTTTTGGTATCAATATAATATTCAAAGGGCAATACACCATTAAAATTATTTTCAAAAAAATGCAGGTGTTCAATCACAGGATCATTTTTAGGTAAATCATCAACCACATATCCAATAGGCTTTACCATAGTTAACCCCCAAACTGCAATAACAGTAATGATTGTAATAGTTATATAGATGACTTTGCGCCTGTGATGAACCAAAGCATCAATTTTATCCAACACAATATTGATTCTTTTTCCATCTAAGTGTTTGGTTTGGTTGACAGAAGGAGCTTTCAAAAAACTAAATGTGATTGGTATAAAAATCATTGCTACAGCATTGGTAAGCAGCACATTCACTCCTGCAATAATTCCAAATTGCATCAGCAGCTCGCTCTTTGTAAAGTAAAAAACAAAAAACCCGATAGAGGTGGTAACATTGGCTAAAAAATTAGATAATCCTACTTTTTCAACTGTTCGTGCCAGACCACGTATTTTATTACCGTGTATACGTAATTCTTCCTGGTATTTATTTATCAGAAAAATACAGTTGGGGATACCTATAATAATAATCAGCGGTGGCATAAGGCCGGTTAGTATGGTTATCTTGTACCCAAATAAATACAAGGTTCCCAGCGACCAGATAACCCCAATAACACAAACAATGAACGACCAGAAAACAACTTTAAAAGAGCGGAAGAATATCCAAAGTGTAATAATGGTAACTAAGAAAGCAAGCCCCATAAACAGACTTAGCTCTCCCCTTACATTACGCATGTATTCACTCCGGATATATGGCAGTCCGGAATAATGAATACCTACATTATTGGCTTTTGCAAAGGCATCGCCAAGATATTTGATCTGATTAACAATATCCAGCCTGTTTTTGGAGTTGAGTTCCTTTTTATTAAAGGTTACTGCCATTAAAGTACAGGTCAGCGAATCATTATACAACAACCCTTTATAGAATGGATAAGAAAGAATTACTTCTTTTAAACTGTCCAACTCCTGCTGAGTTTTGGGGTTGGAAGTAATTAACGGGAAATAATTAAACTTTTGTAAGCTGTCGTTCCTTCTAAGGCCATAGATCTTATCAAGCGATAATATATTCTGAATGCCATTGATTTTTTTTATACTGTCAGAAAGTGCAGCCCAGCTATTGAATTTGTTTATAGAAAATATATCATCCGTTTTATACCCGATAACCATAACCGCACCATCTTCACCAAATATTTTCTTGAACTCATTGTATTCAATCTCTGTTTTATTATCATTAGGTAAAATCCTTACAAAATCATAAGACATCTCTATTTTGGTAGCAAAAAAGCCCAGAGCAGCCGTTAAAACAATTAACACTGTTAAATAAACGAAACGATAGCGTAATATATTCCGGGCTAAAAACGACCACATACCTTGAAGAAATACCTCCCTTTGAAATTTTTCTAAGGTAACGAAATTACAAATAATATCACAGTTTTCAGATTCAAAAAATTCTTTTTTTTATCTTTTACTAATCTCCTCCTTTCCCTATTTTCATTTCCCCCTATTTTTCTACCTAAGAGACTGATAAACTGACGATTAAACATATTGTTTCTGTTTTTACATTCGACAACAATCGGTTACAAATAGCTATATCCGGATATAAATACTTATAAACCGAGTCAGGAAGACAAACCTCCACACCTTTGCACCGTCAAAAACAACAAACCAGTTTTGACAGAAAAATAAAAATAATATTAATCCTAAAAAACAAAAAACAACATGAACGCATTACGCAACAAAGTACAATTGATCGGAAACTTAGGTATGAACCCGGAAGTGAAAGTAATTGACAACGGTAAAAAATTAGCAAAAATGAGCATCGCTACCAATGAATCTTATAAAAACGCGAAAGGAGAACTTATAAAAGATACCCAATGGCATAACTTAGTCGCTTTTGGAAAAACGGCAGAAATCATTGAAAAATACCTAAAAAAAGGCAGCGAAATAGCTGTGGAAGGCAAATTGGTTAACCGCAGCTATACAGATAAAGAAGGTATTAAACGCTATATAAGTGAAATACAAGTGAGTGAATTGCTGATGTTGGGAGGAAAAGAATAATTCCCTCCAAATGAAAAAGGGGCTGTCTCAAAAGCCCCTTTTTCATTTTAACCCACTTATCTTAGTTTGCTCAAAAACC